>JAGWSG010000133.1 GCA_028876335.1 Acidobacteriota bacterium | reverse complement strand
TCGCGCATCAATGACATTGTGACGGGCAAGCGCGGCATTACCGGCGACACCGCTTTGCGGCTGGCGCGGTTCTTCGGGACCGATGCCGAATCCTGGCTCAATCTGCAGAAGCGGTATGAGCTGGAGTCTGTCCGTCGGGCGACTGCCGCTGTGATTGAACGTGATGTGCGCCCGCTTGAAAGAGCGGCTCACGGCTGACGAGTTTTCTCATTATGGATTTGCCCGCTCAACCGATGCAGACAATTTGGGCGCTCCGTTGGTCAGCACCTTGAAATCTGGGGATTGCTGATTTATGGCTCAATCGCAGCCGCTTTCCCCCAACGAAATCCGCGACCGCGCGCTGAAGTTCGCCCATGAGTGGCAGAGCGAGCGGCACGAGCGCACCTGATATATCAAATCTTTTCCGGCCATCCGCAAGGTAACCTATTGGCATGCCCACACTGAACTGGATAGGAAAACAAGCGGTCATCAAGCACCACCAAGAGGTGCCGTACCGTCTGCTGGAGCCGGTGCCGGAACTGTCTCTCCCCTTTAACTCCGGGAGAGGGGGCTCATCGCGAAGCGATGAGCGGGCCGCCAAGGATGGCGGCCCTGGACTTTCAGGTGAAGCAGGATTGCGCAACCTGAAAGGGGCTGAGGGTGCAGCGGCGTCGCAGGATTTCGGCGGCAACCTCATCGTGCAGGGCGACAACCTGCACGCATTGAAAGCGCTCTTGCCGCGCTACGCCGGCCAGGTGAAGTGCATCTACATTGATCCACCCTACAACACCGGCAACGAAGGCTGGGCCTATAACGACAACGTCAATAGTCCAGAAATCCGCAAGTGGCTGGGCGAAGTGGTGGGCAAGGAAGGCGAGACGCTGGACCGCCACGACCGCTGGCTGTGCATGATGTATCCGCGTCTTGTACTCCTAAGACAGTTCCTGCGCGAGGACGGCGCGATTTTCGTGTCCATTGACGACAACGAAGTGGCGGCGTTGCGAATGATAATGGATGAGATTTTTGGAGCATCAAATTTCGTTGAGAACATTACTTGGAACAAACGAATTCCAAAGAATGATGCTGGCATAGGGAATATTCATGAGTATGTAATGGTTTATCGCAAAAATTCTTCGTGGAACTTTCTGTTCACAATGAAAAAGAGCGGCATTGAACGGGTTTATCAATTCGTTGAGAAACTAAAACATGACGCGATTCCATTGCGAGACGCAGAGCGGCGACTGCGAGAATTTTATCGCTCGGAGGGGTTTGATAGAGGTATCACACTCTACAACTCACTTGATGAGAGCTATCGCCTTTGGGGAAAAATTAACATGAGTTGGCCAAACGCAAATACTTTTGGACCTAGATATGAGATCTTGCACCCTAAAACAAAGAAACCAGTAAAGATTCCTGATCGCGGATGGAGGTGGAAAGAAGACACCTTTAAGCAAGAACTTGGCGATGGAGTTGTGAAAGATTTGTCTGATAGCACATACATGGTTGGGCGAATTTGGTTTGATATTGATGAAAGAACACAGCCAAGCTCTGTGAAATATCTTCACGAAGTAGACAAAATTCTCTTGCGCTCAATTCTCAGCATGAAAAGTGATGGCGGTATTGAAGTTGAAGATATATTCGGGACAAAAGCAAAATTTGCATATCCAAAGACAACCAATCTTGTTCAGACTTTGATTGCTTCAATGGATATGGCAGAGGGCGATATTGTGTTTGATTCCTTTGCCGGTTCTGGTACCACAGGTCATGCGGTGCTGAAGCAGAATGCGGAAGACGGCGGCAAGCGTCGATTCATTTTGGTGGAGATGGATGAGGATATTGCCCGCAGTGTCACCGCCGAGCGGGTCAAGTGTGTGGCGCAAGGTTATAAGAATGCCAAGGATGAAGCCATCGCCGGCCTGGGCGGTGGGTTTCAGTTCTGTACCTTGTCGAAAGAGCCGTTGTTCACGGCAGAAGGCCAGATTCGCAGCAATGTGAGGTTTGCGCAGCTCGCGGAGTTCGTGTGGTTCAGGGAGACCGGGACGGGGTTTCAAATCCCCCCCATCCCCCCTTTTTCAAAGTGGGGAAAGACCGAATGTCTGAAAAAGGGGAGGGAGATTGAGCGTGTGCGCAAGGCAGAGAGTGCTGATCCGTCTGCGCTTGCCCAAGCCGATGCATCTTCCGGCCCCACTTTGAAAAAGGGGGGCGACGCCGCAGGCGGCGGGGGGATTTTGTCGCCGCTCCTGGGCATACACGAAGGCCGCGCGATCTATCTTCTATATAACGGCATTCTCAAGGACAAATCCGTGAATGGCGGCAACGTGTTGACCGGCAAGGTGCTGGAGCTGTTGCCGCCTTTCGACGGACCGAAGGTGATCTACTCCGCCGCCTGCCGCCTGGGCGAGTCGCGTCTGCGGCGCGAGGGCATCGTGTTCAAGCAAACGCCTTACGCACTGGCGGTGTGAGCATGGAAAGCAGCCCGCGCATTCTCATCATCGCCGGACCGAACGGCGCGGGCAAAACCACGTTTGCCCAAGAGTTTCTGCCGCGGGAAGCGAACTGCCCGGTTTTTGTGAATGCCGACCTGATTGCAGCGGGGCTTTCTCCATTTGAACCTGGTGTCGCCGGGTTCCGTGCCGGCCGCCTGATGCTGGAAGAGATAAGCCGGCATGCTGCGAACCGGGAAAGTTTTGCATTTGAAACCACGCTTGCGGGGCAGGGTTATGCGCGCCTGATCCGGGCGTGGCAGATATCCGGATACCGGGTAAAAATCATTTATCTCAGGCTCGATAGTCCTGAGCAGGCCATTGCCCGTGTGGCCGAGCGCGTTCGCCAGGGCGGACACAATGTGCCGGAACCGGTTATACGCCGCCGCTTTCATTGGGGGCTGGAGAACTTTAATAAAATCTACGCGCCCCTGGTGAATGCCTGGGTGCTGTACGACAATTCCGGCAACGAACCTGTATTGCTGGATTGGAGTTCGCGCGATGAATAGTAAACCCCTTGTGCAATCCAGGGATCCCGATTTGCGCGCTTCCCACGCGGCGTTGCTGCGCGCGGCGGAGAGAGCACGCGCACTGGCAAGACAAACCGGTACACGATTGATTATCAGCTACGGCGGAAGCCTACGACGCGTCGCACCAGAGAAGCTGGGTGTGGCAGACGGCAGCGCGGATGGCGGAAAAGCTCCATGACCGCATTTGTCACCAAGGAATACCAAGCCGCAGTGCTGCAATCAGTGCAGACTTATTTGCGCGCTTGTCGCGCGCTGGGCGATGCGGATACCGCCTTTTACAAGGTCACGCGCGATCTTTGGGGAGAGGGGATCAAATACAACGCTCTGCCGGGGTTCGATGCGGCGATGCCGTATTTCTGCCTGCGCGTGCCGACCGGCGGCGGCAAGACCTGGCTGGCGGCGCGTTGCGTGACGCACGTCAACGTTTTGCTGTTGCAGGTGCAGCACAGCGTAATTCTCTGGCTGGTGCCGTCCAACGCGATTCGCGAACAGACATTGAAAGCCCTGAAGAATCCGCAGCATCCCTATCATGCGGCCCTGCTGGAAGCCGGATCGGTGACAGTCTTGGACATCGAGGAAGCCAAGAGCGTCACGCCCGCTACGCTAGCGACTTCCACCACGGTGATCGTCTGCACTCGGCAGGCGTTCCAGGTGGAAGAAACTGAAGGCCGCAAGGTGTATGAATCGAATGGCGCGCTGATGGCGCATTTCGACAATCTTTCACCGGAACAGCGCGGGAGCCTGTTGACGGACAATGGCACCACGCCATTTTCACTCGCCAATGTGCTGCGCCTGCACCGGCCCTTCGTGATCGTGGACGAGGCGCATAACAGCCGCACGGACCTGGGATTCGACATGCTGCGGCGGCTGAAGCCATCCGGAATTCTGGAATTGACGGCCACGCCGGATACCGAGCGCACGCCGAGCAACGTACTGCACAGCGTATGGGCAGCGGAACTCAAGGCCGAACACATGATCAAGCTGCCGATCCTGCTGGAGACCCAGCCTGAGTGGCAGAAGTGCCTGAATCAGGCGCTCGCCTGGCGCAATGAATTGCAGGGCAAGGCGGATACCGAACTCCGCCGGGGCGCGGCCTATCTGCGGCCGCTGGTGCTGATCCAGGCGGAGCCGAAACGCCAGGGCGTCGAGACCCGCCATGTGGATGTGGTATGGGGGGAGCTGCAGAAGAATCACGGCATTCCGGCCAACGAAATCGTCCGCTCCACCAGTGAATACAGTGAACTGGAAAAAATCGAAAAGGATTATCCGCAGGGCATTGCGGACGAGAAATGTCCGGTGAAATACGTGATTACCCAGCGCGCGCTGGCCGAAGGCTGGGATTGCCCGTTTGCCTACATTCTGGTGAGCATGGCGGAACTGCACTCGGCCACGGCGGTGGAGCAGTTGCTGGGCCGCATTCTGCGCCAACCGGGTGCCGCGGCGCGTGCGAACGAGGACCTGAATCAATCTTACGCTTACGTGGTGTCGCGCAGTTTCCGCGACACCGCCAACAGCTTGCGCGACAGTCTGGTGAAAGGCGCCGGTTTCGAGCGGCGAGAAGCCAGGGATTTCGTGTCCGCGCGCGAACCGCAGGAGGCCATCTTCGATTTCGAGCGCAATGCCGGGCGCATGGAGTTCACGCCTATTACGGTGCCGCTTGCCGAGATACCCGTAAAACGGGAACTGAAGTCGCTGGGCGGCAAGGTGGAATGGGACGAGGGCGAACAGAAACTGATTATCAATGAGCCGCTGGATGCCGCCGATACCGCTGCCGTGCAGGCGGCGGTGAAAAGCGAACAGGCGCGCAACGCCATCGCTCAAGCTGCCGAGCAAAGCCGTCGCCAGGCCAGTGCGCAGTTCTTTCAGACCCCCGCGGAGCAGGGCAGACGTTTCTCCGTCCCCCAGCTTGGCTTGCGCTTGCAGGGCAAGCTGCAATGGTTCGATGATCCGGAAGCGCTGGATTACCCCTGGAACCTCTCGCCTTACGATGCGGAACCCACTCGGCAGCAGTTGCAGCGTCTTAAGGATAATCAGTCTGCGGAAACCGGAACCATTGACACGGATGAGGACAGCGGTACCTTGCGCGTGGACTTCATGGCGGGACTGACCCGCGATTTGGCATTGAGCTACCGCCCCGAACACCTGGACGAAGCCGGGCTGGCGGCCTGGTTCTGCCGCAACCTTCCCGATCCCACCATTACCCACGAGAGCAAATGGGCGTTCGTGGTGCGCTGGATCAGCAGTCTGTTGCAGCGGGAAGGCATGAATCTGGCGCGGCTGAATGCGCGCAAGTTCATGTTGCGCCAGTTGTTGCAGGACCGTATCCGGGAATTGCGATTGGCGGCAGTGAGGCAAGCATACCAACAAACATTGTTTGGCGATAAGGCAGCCGCAAATGTTGCGGTCGGCGGCGAAGGTCTGATGTTTGATTTTCCAGAATACGGTTATGCACCCAGCCGGACATACGACGGTCGTTTCGGCCCCGCGAATTTCCGCAAGCATTATTACGCGCAAGTGGGCGATTTCGACAGCAAGGAGGAGTACCAGTGTGCCTGCTGGCTCGACGATCAGGCACTGAAGGGGCATATTGAATTTTGGGTGCGCAACCTAGTGCGCAAGCCCGCCTGTGCATTCTTCTTGCAGAAAGCTGATGATCGTTTCTGGCCCGACTTCGTGTGCAGGTTACCTAACGGCGTCACTTTGGCAGTCGAATATAAAGGTTCGGATCGTTACACCACGGATGAGGCAAAAGAGGACCGTCTGATCGGCGAACTCTGGGCAAGGGAGAGCAATGGCAAGGCCCGCTTCGTGATGGTAACGAATAAGCAATGGGGCACTATTGAAGAGAAGCTTGCATGAGATTGACCGTGGCCTCAGTGAATTGAGCGATATGCCGCGCCCGGTTACCCCGCTGCTCGCCGTGGACCTCATCATTGAACTGGCTGACCGGCCGGAGCGGCCCATCGTGCTTATCGAGCGGCGCAATCCGC
>JAGWSG010000132.1 GCA_028876335.1 Acidobacteriota bacterium | reverse complement strand
TCGCTGCACGGCCACACCAACCAGTCAAAAGAGACCCTGGATTTTCTGGCAAATCTGGGAAGCAAGTTTCCTGTAATCAAGCCGTTGATGGAGTGCATAGAGCAGCGCAGCGAGCGGCTCCACGGGATACCTGTGAACTACGCAGAGAGCTACTGGACTCCGCCGATGACGCCGGCTCTGGCCTATGCCCTGGAAAAGAAACAGATTGAGGAACTGGGCGTGAAGGCCATGGTGTCGCTCAGTGACCATGACAACATTAACGCCCCCATGCTGCTGCGCACTGTGCCAAGTGCGCGAGAGATTCCGGTGAGTGTGGAGTGGAGCGTGCCGTACGGAGGTGTGCAGTCGTTCCATCTTGGCGTGCATAACCTGCCGAGCGCGCGAGCGAAGGAATGGATGCAGCGGCTGGAGCAATACACGTTGCATCCTGATGAGACGCGGCTGGGCGAACTGTTTGCGGCGTTGCACGATGAGCCGAATGTTTTGCTGGTGTTCAATCATCCGCTGTGGGACTTGTACCTGATTGGGCAGCAGAGGCATGAGTTTCTGGTGAATGAGTTTCTGCAGAAGCACGGCATGTGGCTGCATGCGCTGGAACTGAACGGGCTGCGCAACTGGGA
Organism: Acidobacteriota bacterium; assembly: GCA_028876335.1. Lineage (GTDB taxonomy): Bacteria > Acidobacteriota > Terriglobia > Terriglobales > Acidobacteriaceae > Telmatobacter. Next base: position 18,560 of record JAGWSG010000132.1, on the reverse strand, counting down.
CGAGAATCGCGCGGTGCGCAAGCTTGCGGCACAGTGGAACATGCTGCTGATCAGCGGCGGTGACCGGCACGGCGTGGAGCCAAACGCGAACATCAACCTGACGAATGCGACAAGCTTTACCGAGTTTGTGCATGAGGTGCGACGCGAGAAACGCAGCAATCTGCTGTTCATGCCGCAGTATGCCGAGCCATGGAAGCACCGGTTGTTGCGCTCAACGCTGGATGCGATTCGCACGTATCCGGACTTTCCGGTGGGTTCGCGAACCTGGGATGAGCGAGCTTATCATCCGGACGCAAACGGATTAGTGAGACCACTGAAGGAGTTGTGGCCAAAGGGTCGTGCACCGCTTGCATTTGGGTGGCTGATTGCTGCGGTGCAGATGCTGGGTGCGGCGCCGGTTTCCGGCGGGTTGCGCATGGCGTGGAGCGAGGCGAGCAAATTGCGGCTGGCACTGGGAGAGAGCGAATAGTCCTGCGCGGACGGCGGGCCGCGCTTCGCGCCGTCCGTGCCACTTCAACAAAATGCGATTGAGTCCAGCGTTCTCACTGACGATGATGAGTGCAAATACTCCGCGAGTAGCGTACTTTCCGGACTCCTTTCATGAAGTGAATGGGGTAGCACATACCAGCAGACATTTTGAGGCGTTTGCACAGCGGAGAAATCTGCCGTTTTTATGCGTGCGTGCAGGGGAGCGGAGTACGGCGCTTGTTGAAGAAGGCAATGTGTGGACGCTGGAGTTGCCCCGCGGCTTTTTGAGTTTCGCGCTCGAGAAAGATTTGAGATTCGATCCGGCGTTTGTGCGGCATGTGCCACTCATGGACGAGGTGCTGGAGCGCTTCAAGCCGGACCTTGTGCACATAACCGGGCCAAGCGAAGTGGGGTTGCTGGGGGCATGGCTGGGGCGCACGATGGAACTGCCGCTGGCGGCGAGCTGGCACACGAATGTGCACGAATATACGGTGCGGCGGTCAGACTGGCTGCTGAAGCTGCTGCCGGAGCGGCAGGGCGTGGCAACGGGGCAGGCGATTGAGGACTGGACGATGGCTGCGACGGCGCGGTTCTACGCGATGGCGCAGGTGTTGTATGCACCGAACCCAGAGCTATGCACGCAACTGGAGAAACTGACCGGGCGCACCTGCAGGCTGATGCCACGCGGAGTCGATGCGGCGCTGTTTCATCCGGCAAAGCGCCGGCGCGACGCGGCGGACACAACGCGTGTGCTGGGTTTCGTGGGGCGGCTATCCGTGGAGAAGAATATTGCGGGTCTGGTTGCCGTGCAGGATGAGCTGGAGCGCATGGGCGTGGAGAAAGTGACTTTCAAGATTGTTGGCCATGGCGGTGATGAGCAGTGGCTTCGCGAACGGCTGCGCCGAGCGGAGTTTACCGGCGTGTTGCGCGGGGAGGAGTTGGCCACGGCGTATGCGGATATGGATGTGTTTGTGTTTCCTTCGCACACGGACACGTTTGGCAATGTGGTGCTTGAGGCACAGGCAAGCGGTGTGCCGGCAGTGGTGACTCCGGATGGCGGGCCGAAGACGATTGTGCGCGATGGCGAGACGGGACGCATTGCGGACGATGCGGGGTTCGCCGCGGCGGTGGCCGAGATTCTGGGGAATGCAGAGAAGCATGCGGCGATGCGGGAAGCTTCGCGCCAACACGCACTCGAGATGAGTTGGGATGCGGTGTTCGAGGGTGTGTACGCGGGGTATGAGGGTGTGGTGAGCAGAAGAGCCGCAGCCGTGCTTTAAGAATTTACCTGCGACACAACTAAAAGGATGGTCAATTACCAATGTTGACGGTGAACGCTGAATTCCAACTGTTCGCGATTTTGTAGTGAGGAAATTTCGCTGCAATTGCGTCCGTGACCTGAACACAGTGACGTTTTGAGAGACCTGGCAGAACACAGTTACTTCCCCAGCCCAGCGTGCCATGCCACACGTAGAGGCCCTGGCTGCCGTTTTCCCCGCCACTCGACCAGCCAATGTGATCGACTTTATTCGCCTCAATCCTGAAATCGGAAGAAGACAAGCGTTCCAGGTTTCCGGTTGCGAGAATTCTGTTTCCTGAAATACGAAGAGTGGTTACTGGACCTCTGGCCCAACTGAGAAAAAGTGAGGCAAGCAGTAATAATGCCATGAGCAGATAGAAATAATGAGCCGTTAGGATGGCATAAGTAGAGAGTCCGCTGGCTATGCAGGCTATAGCGATAGGACCAAACCATCCGCACTGACGAGTGACAGTACACTGCAGCTCGTCGTCGAGATCTTCGATCTTCAACGATGTAGATCCAAAAGCTTCTTTGAGCTTCGAGGGTTTTCGCTCAATACCGGATGCGTCCACGAATGCTCCTACGCTTTCGCGGCGATATCGCCGATTGCACCTACCAGTTTGTCGAGGTCGTCGATGCGGGTGTAGACGTGCGGGGTGATGCGCACGCAGTGGATGTTCTCCCAATTAATGCCGACAGTATGAATCTTGTAGCGGTCGAAGAGGGCGGTGGAGAAGTCGCCTGCGGACATGCCGTCGATGGAGACGCCGCCGATGGCGCAGGAGTGGTTAAGGTCGAGTGAGGTGTGTAGCCGGACCTTGGGAATGGACTGCACGCGCGTGGACCAGTAGTTTTTGAGGTAGCCAATGCGCTGCTGTTTGCGCGCCGGGCCAATGCCCATGTGGAAGTTGATGGCTTCACCGATGCCTTGTTCGATAGGGAAGCTGCGCGTACCGATGTCCTCGAATTTGCGGATGTCGGGTGAGTGAGGATTCTCTGCGCAAACGAGTGGCCAGATTTTTTCGATGTGGTCTTGGCGAATCCACATCATGCCGGTTCCAATAGGGGCGGAGAGAAATTTGTGCAGGCTGGTGCCGAAGTAGTCGCAGTGCAGGTCGGGGATTTTGAAATCGATTAGACCGAAGGAATGCGCGCCGTCGGCGATGACTTCGATGTTGTGTGCATGTGCCATGTCGGAAATCTTCCGCACGGGCATCAGCTGGCCCACCCAGTTGATCATGTGGGTGACATGGATGACGCGGGTTTTGGGCGTGATGGCCTGCTCGTAGGCGCGGACGATGGCGTCATCGTCGTCAATGGGGAAGTCAAAGGAAATCTGCTTATAGATGAGGCCTTCGCGCAGGGCGCGCTGCTTCCAGGCTTCGATCATGTGGGGATAGTCCTGCTTGCAGCCGATGACTTCGTCTCCCGCTTTGAGCGGCATGCCGAAGATGATTGTGTTGAGCGCCTCGGTGGAGTTGCGGTCGATGGCGATTTCATCGGGCTTGGCACCGGCGAGTTCGGCCAGTTTCTGCCGCAACGGTTCGCGGCCCTGGTCGAGGATGCCCCACATGAAATAGGAGGGGCCCTCGTTGGTGAGGTCGTTGTAGCGCGCGACGGCTTGCTGCACGACGATGGGCGAGGGCGAAACGCCTCCGTTGTTGAGATTGATGATGAGCGGGCTGACGGAGTAAGCACGCTGGATGACCGACCAGTAGTCCTCGTTTTGCGCCGCCTCGGCGGGATTAAGCCCGGCGACGGCCCTGGAGGCTGCTGCAAAACTCGCGCCATGCATTTCTGCAAAGAGGCTTCGGGCAGAGAAGGCAGAGGCAAGGGCTGCGGTGGACCGCAGGAAGGCACGGCGGCTGGTCGGCGTCATGCAAGAAAATGTAGGCGGCAGATGGCTGGTGAAGCAATGGGAAAAGTGCGGGTCAATCTCCTGCCGACATACGCGAAGCGTGATCGTTGTGCTGGGAAAGCAGGTGGAGTGACGCGAGGATGCGACGGGAGATGGGACGTGTGGAGTCTGGCACGCCGATGGGGATGGTGGGGAAACGGTGGTGCAGCGCGCCGAGGATCGTAGCGGCTTGCTCGGCTTCAATGCGCGGCATCACGCAGGTGCGACGCCATCCGTGGCTCACATAAATTCCTGAGTGCTCGCCTTCCTGGCCAGTGCTGAAGTGGAGCGACTGAATTGCGCGGACTGGGATGCGTGTGGCTGTCTGGAACCAGCGGCCGAGATTGCCATAGGCGACGATTTCGTCCTGTCTGACGCGCAACGTGGCTTCGCGACCCTGGAGCCGCAGGGCGAGAGTGGATATGGCGGCAATGCATGCGGCAAATACGGCGATGCTCCTCGTGAAGAGGGAGCCCTGAATCCAGAAAAGGCAGACAACCAGTACGGCAAAGGCAGGGAGGGCGTAGAGCTCGACCCATCCGTCGTGCCGCAGTGTGGTGAATGCGAGTTCATTGGACCGTTCACTGCATGTGAGGTCGACCCTGGTGAATGCGCGCACCTTCGCTCCAATTGGGGGGAGGGGGGTAACTCTGAAGGTTCCATGCTACCGCATTTGGGTAACTCTGGGTAAGAAAGAGTTAGCGCTGCACAAGATTTTGTGCGGTCCGGAGAGTTCAGAGGGTCTTGAGGTGTCCTGAAGTGAGGTTCAGGGTGAAAGGAGTCTCTTTGTCGGTGAACATATTCCATCCAATTCCGTGAAGATGGTCGCCCTGGATCGAGGTGACGGTCAGGCCTTCGTCTGAGAGTTTGGGGGATTGCCAGGCCAGGCCCTGCGCACCCCACGCCAGAATGTTGCGGTGGCCAACGAAGAGCAGGAGGCCCGCATCCACGGCGGGATGAACTGCGAGTACTGGCCGCATTTCGAGAAATGTGAAGCGCTGCGGTTCGGTTGTGCATATGAGGTAGGCATACCCACCTGCCACTGCACAGATCTCCTCCGGGTGGGGAGATGACCATACGCCGGAAGGAACGATGGGGTTCGCAAAGCCGAGCGCACAGGTTGCCAAAAAGGAGTCCTTCGCGGACGGCGAGTCCTGCGCGGACGGCGAATGTTCATGAGGTTCTGGTGTGACGAGGAGTTCGAGTGCACCGCGTTCGACTTCTTCTGCCTGAGCTGGGTACGTAAAGTTGCGCGAAGGAAGGATGAGGGGACGGGCAGAGAGGATTTGGGCGCTCCAGTTGTGGGGGAAATCGAGGTGGAGCGCGGGACTGGTCACGCTTCTGCCTTATAGCGGAGGATCCATGCCTGTTGTCTTTCGGTGTCTGGTACGGGGCATCCGCGGGCGGAAGTGATATCGAGAATGGCGTGTGCAGGTGTCCAGCCGAGGTGGATCAGTGTGCAGGCGGCGACCAGGGTGGAGCGGCCAATTGAGCCGCGGCAGTGGATGGCGACTGCCTCGTGATCAAACACTCGCGTTGCGATGGACATGACGAACTTGCGGAAGACACCGCGGTCGGGTGGGGTTTTGTGGTCGATGAGAGGGAAGGACAAAAAATCGATTCCGAGCGAGCGGGCAATCCTGTCCTCTTCGGCGAGACCCAGAAATTCTGCTTCATCTTCAGGGAGAAGGGAGACCAAAGTCTTGATGCCGGCGTCGCGGAAGTCGGAGAGATCCTGTGCGAGAAATTTCCCTGAACGTGGACGATCGACGATGGCGAGCGTAGGACGAGGTACACCTTTAACGGGATGAATCCAGTAGATTTCGGGCACGTGCTAATTAGACTCCAACGAAACGAACTATACGGTCCAGCACTCCGGGAATTCCAAGCGCAAGTAATGTGCCTTCTTCAATAAGTGGAATAAGCTTGTCGAAATCGGGCCCTGAGTGTCTACCTGTGATGGCGATGCGTGCAGGATGGAAGAGCTCCTTGCCCTTGATTCCCGTGGCCGACTTAATGTCATTCAGCCAGCCCTTGAACTCTTCCGGTGAGAGGATGCCGGAGTGGGCGCGTGCACGAGCGCCGAGCTCCGAGAGTACGGTGCGCGCTGAGTCGGCAGCGAGCACCTCCGCATTCTCATGGTCAGCGCGGGCCTGGTCAGAATCGTAACCGAAGACAAAGGCTGTGCGATCCGGCAGTTCATCAAGGTGATCGACCTGTGGAACGAAGAGTGCAAGCAGGGCGGCGAACCATTTCTCACGGCGCTCGATGAGCTCGACCGGAAGCACGTCAACTTGTACCGGCGGATCGAGTTGGGCGAGAAACTCGACGGTTTCCGACGAATAGACTTCGGGGGGCGCCCAGAGAGGAAAAATGTCAGGCCGGCGGCGGCAGAATTGGCGCTCAGCGAGCTTGGAGACGCGCTGCGGATCGGCCTGCTTGAGGTAGTGGCGATTGAGCCAGTTCAGCTTGGTGAAGTCGAACACAGCCGGTGAAGGTGTGACGCGCTCAAGTGAGAAAAGCGGAACTAGATCTTTGAGGGTGAAGGTCTCGGAGTGTCCATCTTCGGCGCCCCAGCCGAGCAGAGCCAGGTAATTGGCGAGGGCTTCGGGCAGATAGCCCATCTCACGAAAAGTGGAGATGGAGGTTGCGCCGTGGCGCTTGGAAAGGCGCTCGCGATCTGCACCGAGGATGGTGGAAAGGTGTGCAAACTCCGGCACCTTGTAACCGAAGGCCTGATAGATGGCGACCTGTTTGGGCGTATTCGGAATGTGGTCGTCGCCGCGGATGACATGGGTGATGCCCATGAGTGCATCGTCGATAGTGACGACGTAGTTATAGACGGGAATGCCGGCGGATGCTCCCGCGGCCGAACGCACAATCACAGGATCGCTGACGACTTCGGCCGGGAACTCAACATCGCCGCGGACCAGATCGTGGAAACGGAGAGGATGGTCTTCAATCTTGAGACGCACCGCGAAAGGCTTGCCTGCGGCGAGATTCTGGTCGATCTCCGACTGAGAAAGACGCAGGCAGCGGCGCGAGTAAACCTGCGGCTTTTGCTCTGCGGCGGCACGGGAACGCTCTGCTTCCAGCTCCTCAGGTGTGCAGAAGCAGCGGTAGGCCTTGCCCTCGTCGAGCAGGCGTCCTGTGTGTTCAGCGTAGATGAGGAGGCGCTCAGACTGGCGGTAAGGCCCAAAGGAACCGTTTTCAAGATCGCCCGATTGATAGCCCGGGCCTTCGTCCCAATCGAGACCGAGCCAATGAAGATCCTCAAGAAGCTGGGTTTCGTAACGTGCTTCGGAGCGTTCCAGGTCGGTGTCTTCAATGCGAAGGATGAAAGAACCACCGTGACGGCGGGCAAAAAGCCAGTTGTACAAAGCAGTGCGCGCGTTGCCGACGTGCAGAAGGCCGGTAGGCGAAGGAGCGAAGCGCACACGAACAGCGTTAGAAGTCATATCTGAATACATGGTAAATCGGTTCCGTACATGGCGCCGAAAAAGGCCTAGGAATGCAGCGAAAACCACAGTAACACTCCGATGGAGTGGCTTTCAAAGTACAGGGGGTGACCAATGAGAGGCGGGCTCCGGACCGGGATTTCTTTTGGCATGTAGGGGCGTGTCCTGTATATAGCAGTTAGCGCGCTATGCCGCATGTTCCGTCCAAATTCAGGTTTTGTGAGGTTTGCCCGATGCTGCGAATCCGCCGTTTGTGCCTTGCTGTCTCTGCTGCAATGTTGTGCGCTGTGATGATGTATGCCGCAGACAAGGGTCCTCTGCCGACAATCAGCGCGAAGACTGCTGGCATGGAACATAAGGATGGCTATTTCCCGCTGGACTGGGATGCGCGCGAGGGGAAGCTGTACCTGGAGATTCCAAAGCTGGATGAGGATTTTCTGCTCCTGGACCAGCTGCCATATGGGTTGGGTTCAAACGACATTGGACTGGACCGAGGCCAACTGGGGCAGGAGCGCGTGGTGCTCTTTTCGCGCGTGGGCGGCAAGGTGCTGTTGATTGAGCCGAATTTGATGTATCGCTCGTCTGCAAAGGAACAGGCTGAACGGCAGGCCGTGACGGAATCGTTTGCCGAGTCCGTCTTGTGGGGATTTCCGATTGAGGCGGAGCAGGATGGACGCGTGCTGGTTGATGCAACGGCGTTCTTTTTGCGCGACGCGCACGGCGTGGCCCACCAGTTGAAGGACACGGGACAAGGGACGTACAAGATGGACACGAGCCGCAGCGCACTGGTGATGGACGATACGAAGGATTTCCCGAAGAACACGGAAGTGGAGGCGATGCTGACCTTCACGACGGAAGACGCAGACCATGCTGGACTGGTGGAGAGCGTGACGCCGGATGCGGAAAGCGTGACGGTGCGTGAGCATACGTCTTTGATTGAGTTGCCGGGGCCGGGATACACGCCGCGCCGGTTCGATCCGCGCGCGGGATATTTCCCGATGACCTACCGTGACTACTCGGCGCCGCTGGGTGAGCCGCTGGATCAGCGCTTTATTGAGCGGCATCGGCTGATCAAGAAAGATCCGAACGCGGCGGTGAGCGAGCCGGTTAAGCCGATTGTTTATTACGTGGACCGCGGCGCGCCGGAGCCAATTCGATCTGCATTGGTGCAGGGTGCGAGCTGGTGGGCGAAGGCGTTTGAGGCGGCGGGTTTCAAGAACGCTTTCGAGGTGAAAGTGCTGCCCGAAGGCGCCGACCCGATGGACATTCGCTACAACATGATCCAGTGGGTGCACCGCTCGACGCGTGGATGGAGCTATGGCGCGTCTGTAACCGACCCGAGGACGGGCGAGATCATCAAGGGGCAGGTGACGCTGGGCAGCCTGCGCGCGCGGCAGGACTACATGATTGCCGAGGCAATGCTTGCACCGTATGTGGAAGGCAAGCCGATTCCGTCGGACATGAAGGAGATGGTGCTGGCACGCATCCGGCAGCTTGCTGCGCATGAGACGGGGCACACGCTGGGGCTGGAGCATAATTTCGCCGCGTCGACGCAGGGCCAGGGCACGAGCGTGATGGATTATCCGCATCCGCTGATTACGCTCGATCAAGATGGGAAGCCGGATGTGTCGAAGGCGTACGCGGTGGGCGTAGGCGCGTGGGATATTGCGGCCATCAAGTATGGCTACTCGCAGTTTGCGCCTGGCACAGATGAAGCAAAGGCGCTGGATGGAATTCTGCGGGCGGATGAGAAGCAAGGGCTTCGGTTCATCACCGATGCCGATGCGCGGCCGCTGGGTGGGGCGCACCCATATGCGCACTTATGGGACAACGGCGCCGATGCGCCCACGGAGCTACTTCGCATTTTGAAGGTACGCAAGGCTGCGCTTGACCGGTTTGGCCCGGATGCGATCCGCAACGGCGAGCCGATGGTGCAGTTAGAGAACGTGCTGGTTCCGCTTTGCCTGCTGCATCGCTTCCAGACTGAGGCAGCGGCGAAACTGATCGGCGGATTGAATTATCGCTATGCGGTGCGGGGCGACGGTGGATTTGTGACGGAGTCCATTCCAGGTGAGGAGCAGCGCAAGGCACTGGATGCGGTGCTGGAGACGCTGTCTCCGGAGACTCTGACGTTGCCGGAGCGGTTATTGAAGATGCTGCCGCCGATGCCGCCTGGATACCACCGCACGAGCGAATCATTTGGCGGACACACGGGGCTGACGTTCGATGCGGAAGGTCCGGTGGAGGCATCTGCAGAGCTCACGGCGAGCCTGCTTTTTGATCCGAGCCGCGCGAGCAGGCTGGTGGAATATCACGCGCGTGATGCGAGCCAGCCCGGACTGGAAGAAGTGCTGGATGCGGTGATGAAGGCGACTTGGATGGCACCGCGGAAGACGGGCCTGGAAGCGCAGACGCAGTTCACGGTGGATGACGTGGTGCTGAAGCATTTGCTGCGGCTTGCCGGTGCAGGTGTGGGTGCGAGTGTGTCACCGGGCGCGGCGCTTCCGGCGGGCATGCAAGAGAACGTGATGCGTGGGAATGCGGCTTCAGCTGAGGCACGCGCGGTTGCGCTGGCGGAAGTGAACAAGCTGGAGGACTGGATGAAGACGACTGGTTTTTCTGAGGACACCGCTGAGTTTGCTGCACATCGCGCGGCAGCAATTGCGGAGATTGAGCAATTCAAGCGCGACCCGTCCAAGTTTGCGCCAGCGCGGTCCATTCCAACGCCGCCGGGGCAACCGATTGGCGAAGGCGATGATCTTGAGGGCGCGTTGATTTTCTAGTGGCCCTAAACGAAGTGCTGCCAGCCGCGCGGAAGCAGTGGTTCAGAAGCTTCATAGGAAAGCAGCGAAACTTTGGGGCTGGATTTGTGTGCGGCCATGACGCAGCCAATGCGCGTGATGGGGACACCCGCGATGGCCTTTGGCATTTTGATTTCCGGCGGGACGGTGAAGAGCAGTTCGTAGTCTTCGCCGCCATGGAGCGCCTGCTCGAGCGTGGCACCGGCAGCAATGGGTAGAAGTGCGGCGTCCACTTCCGCGGCGACATTTGAAGCCTGGCATAGATGATGGAGATCGGTCGAAAGGCCGTCGCTGAGGTCGATGGCTGCGGTGGCGAGTTTACGGCGGCGGAGGTAGTCGCCCTGTGCAAGCCGCGGCTGAGGATAGAAATGCGGAGCAAGGCGTTTGCTGCGGGTACGTTGTGGCAGTTTTTCACTTGCCGCCGGATCTTCAAGAAGCGCGAGTCCTGCTGCTGATCCACCAAGAGTTCCCGTGACATAAAGCAGATCGCCGGGTCGAGCACCGGACCGCAGAAGCGCGGTGCCGCGCGGAACGCCGCCGAGAAGAACGATGTCAGCTGCAGCCTGGGTGGTCTGGCAGAGATCTCCGCCGGCGAGAGGCGTTTTGTGTCGGGTAGCGAGAGCCAGAAGTCCGTCAAAGAAGCGCGTGGACCAAGGCTTGGAATCTGAGTCGTTTTCTGTCAGCTGCGGAATAGTGAGTTCTACGGGAAGGCCGAGAGAGAGAAACGCTGCAACGGGGCGAGCCCCCATGGCGGCAATGTCACTGAGGCCTCGAGCAAGGGTGCGGTGGCCTACGGCTTCCGGTGGATGTGTTCCGAGGCGGAAGTGGCGACCGTCAACGCTAAGGTCCGTGGTGACGGCAAGTTCTTCGCCCGGCCGAATTCGCAAAAGGGCGCAATCGTCCCCTATTCCGAGACGAATATCTGGAGACCGGCGTGCGGCCCTGCGGCGAATGGCAGCGATAAGTTCCAATTCTCCAGGAGCTTGGGTGAAAACGGGGCTCTGACTGCCGGATGCCATGGAAGAAGAATAGGTCAAGGGGATTGTCCTCGTCTCACGGGAATTTACGTCTAAGCGGAGTGACCCATTTTTGACGCATACAAGTGTGATGCGGAACACATGGGGACGCCCCCTTACTTTGGTGGAATTACTCGCGAGTGATTCGTTGACCCTCGGAAGTACCCTTTGTTAGCCTAAGCAGACCTGCTATATTTCGCAGCTCTTTATGGGGCTTCGCGGATTTCCAGGCGATGGCCTGATGTAGATGGACAGGCCTGAAGTCCAAACGGAAGGTGTGTTTGGCAGGCCCAATTAGCAGGAGTCTAAGGACAGAATGAAGTTGAGGAAGCGCTATTACGTACTTTTCGTCGCCCGGGATGAAGACGGTCGCGTAAGAAAGATTCCTCTTCCGCTCCACTATGTCTACGGATTTGTGGCTGCGGCGTTGGTTGGCGCATTCACGATTGTTGGTCTTGCCGGCTCTTACACGCGCATGTTGATGAAGACTGAAGCATTTAATCAGGTTCGTCAGGAACGCGAAACACTCCGCAAAAATTATCAGCATATGGCGCAGGTTGCGCATGATCGCGATGTGCAGGTCGCCTCTCTGGGTGCACTTGCAAGCGAAGTGACTGCACTGTATGGCCTGAAACAGCACAAGCCATTAGCTGCTTCGAAGCCTGACTCCGAGAGCGTTGCAACTCAGGCAACTCCGCAAAGCCTCGCTGTGACCGATAACGTAAATCAGCAGAATTTGAAGATGTCGGTCGACCAGTTTTACAAGCTGCGCGCTCAGGCCATGTCCGGCCGCGTCTCCCGCGCGTTAGAGAGCGGGCTGACTCCGTCCTTTGCAGGGGACTGGACAACGCTGGCAGATGCGCCATCCCTGTGGCCTGTGGAAGGCAGCATCGGCTCAAGCTTTGGTGAACGCCAGGATCCGATTAACGGCGAGGGCGCCTTCCATCCTGGGGTGGACATTGAAGCGCCTTATGGCACGCCAGTGCGTGCGGCAGGCGATGGCATTGTTCTGGATGAGAATATGGGTTCCGGTTATGGGCGTCAGGTGGTTCTTGACCATGGCCACAACCTGATTACCTTGTACGGGCATATGTCTGCTGTGGCAGTGGTGCCTGGGCAGCACGTGATTCGTGGCCAGGTGATTGGCTATGTAGGGCAGAGTGGCCGTGCGACTGGACCGCACCTTCACTATGAGGTGCGCATCCATAACGTGCCGGTGAATCCGCACAAGTATCTGCGGGTGACGTTTGAACAGGCAATGCAGGATGGGCAGCTCGGTGGCACAGCGGTTGCCTCAAAATAAGCGGCAAGCAGAATTGACATGGAATAAGAGCGGCTCCCCGGACGGGAGCCGTTTTTGCGTGCAAGTTGCATCGCTGAATGGAAGCTTAATTTGTAGCCGTTTGAACGGTGCAACCAGAGAAGGCAAAGCCGGCGTGGCCGGTGCCGCCGACATCGATGGAAAGGTGTGACGGCAACTGAAATCCGCGCACCGTTTGATAGTCGAGCGTAACCTGCATCGTGCGTTCGGGTGGTGGAGGAGTACCCGGCATTTGAATATGAGAATCGAAGGATTTTACGAGCAGTCCTTCGGGCGTGCCTTCGAAGACAGGATTGAAGCGGATGTGTACGCCGCTCATGGAAACGTTGAATTCCCGCAGGGTGAAGTCCGGTGAGAATATCTCATTCAGATTCTGATCGCGCAGCTCTGCGTGGAGAGTCAGGCCTTGCGCGGTTTGATGCGCCTGAATGCCCTTTGAAGTCTTGGGGACGATGGTGCCGTTAATGAACGGCGTCCAAAACTGGAAGAAGCCCTCCAGTGCGTGCTGAACGGACTGATGCACAAGCTCGAGTGTGGCTGCCGCGTTTTCATCGAGTGGCTGCGTCGCCTCTGCGGGTTGGTTCCAGTTGAGTGTGGAACGGCCATTGATTTCAGCGTTCACCGAGATGGTGACAGGAACAAGCAGTGCAAGGCGTGGGTCGTTGGGTGCAATTGTGCCAGTTGAGGATCGGTGCGTAGCCTTGTCCATCGCGGCCAGCAGGGTGGGCCACTCTGGTTCTATGTTGCACTGGAAGCTTTCCAGGATTCCGTGGGCGGTGCCGGGTCGAACGGCGGAGTAGTAGCGCTTGGCAGCTTTTGCGAGGATTGCGTCATCAACGGATGCGGGAGACGCGTTCGCCGGTGCCTGCGCAGCCACTGTGACCGCAGCGAGGAGGAATGCCGCGGGGACTAATGCGCGTGCGAGGAAACGATTGAGCATATCAGTGCCTGTGGGCCTAAAGCGCCTTTGAGGTATTGTCCAACGCAAGTGGTGAATGCAGCAAGCAAATGAAAATGTTGCTCAGCTCTTGGGCCGGATTGACCATCCGGTGCGCTCTTCCATGTAGGTGTACCACGCATCGTCATCGAGGCTGTTGAGTGCGATGTAGTCCTCGTCGCTGACTGAGGCGCGCATGGCAAGTGTGGGCGCGGCGTCTGGGCCAACGGGATGGCGGAGTGCCCAGGTTCCACTCTCGATGATTTCGAGAATCTTTTCTCCAACCAGTGAAGGCGACGTGGGTGTTACGAGCGCTGCTTCGAAGTAGTGGCTAATGCGGCGCTGATGAGGATAAATGGAAGAGAAGGCGCGGTCACCGAGGCCTTGCGCCATGCCGGTGTCGATGATGCCGGGTTCAACGACGGCGACGCGGACGTTGAACATCTTCATCTCCTGCGCGAGTGCTTCACTTACTGCTTCCAACGCAAACTTGGAGGCAGCATAAGGGCCAAGCGGCGAAGTGACTAGGCGGCCGGCGATAGACGTGACGTTGACAATGAGGCCGGATTTGCGTTGACGCATGGAAGCAATGACGGCTTTGATGCAACGCAATGCGCCGAAGTAGTTGGTTTCCATGACGGCGCGGAACTCTGCGAGCGGTAGCTCTTCTGTGGAACCATTGCGCTCAATACCGGCGTTGTTTACGAGTACATCGATGTGGCCGGCCTGACTGAAGATTTGCTCGAACGCCTTAGTTACCGATTCATCCGAGTCCACATCCATTGTGACGATGTGAACGGGAAGGGATTCACGCCTTGTAATTTCCGCAAGCTCCGGTGCGCTGGCGGGATTGCGCATGGCTGCAAAGACCTTGTGGCCCGCGCGCGCGAGGACGAGTGCTGAGGCGAGCCCGATGCCGCGGCTTGCTCCGGTGACGACGACCGATGCCATTATGACCTCCAAGTGGTGGGGAGAGAAGTCTACAGGAGCGCATTGGGGATGATGCAAATGAAGCGCGTTCAAAAGGAGCGGGGAGCCCGCTTTAGATGCGCAGTAATCAGGGTTTACTTGCCCGTATAAACGACATGCCAGATGGAACGCGAGCCATCATCGGAGACGAAGATCGATCCATCGCTGGCTTGGGCGACTCCGACGGGGCGTCCCCAGACGTTGCCATCGCCAATGGTGAAGCCGGTGAGGAAGTCTTCATATTCGCCGGTTGCATGGCCGTCTTTCATGGGCAGGCGAATTACTTCGTAACCAGCACGCTGCTTGCGATTCCATGAGCCGTGTTCACAGGCGAATCCATCGCCTTTGAACTCTGCGGGGAACTGGGAGCCGGTGTAGAACATCATTTCCAGCGAAGCGAAGTGCGGGTTGACGAGAATGTCGGGAGTGATGACCTTGGACTTGAGCTCAGGATGTTTGCCGATGTGGCGCGGATCCTGATGACCGCCCATGTACCACCAGGGCCAGCCGTAGAATCCGCCTTCTTTGACGCTGGTGACGTAATCGGGAACAAGGTTGTTGCCGAGGCCGTCGCGCTCGTTGGTAGAGCACCAGAGCTCGCCGGTGGTGGGGTTGATGGCTTCACCCACGCAATTGCGAATGCCCCACGCGTAGACTTTGACGAATTTGCCCTCCGGCGTGAACTGCAGTACATCGGCGCGGTGATACTCCTCGGGATGCGTATCGGTGTCATCTACGTTCGAGTGTGAGCCGACGGAGGCGAAGAGTTTCGAGCCATCTTTGGAAAAAACGAGGTCGCGGGTCCAGTGCCCGCCTCCACGCAGGCGGCCACCGCCGGGCAAGTCGGCAAGCTGCTGCATGGGGCCTTTGGCTTTGAGGTCGCCGGAGTGATATGGGAACCGGACGATTGCGTCGGTATCTCCGATGTAAATCCACTTTGGATTTGGTCCCGCTGGGTAAAAGGCAATTCCGAATGGTTGATGCAATCCTTCGGCGAAGACGGAAGTTACTTTGGGTTTGCCGCTGGCGTCCACGCCGCGAAAGACGCGGATTTTGCCGGTGGCGCTTTCGGCGAGGAACAGGTCTCCATTCGGCGCTACGCGCAGAAGGCGCGGATTGTCGAGGTTGCTGGCGTAGAGCTCGACCTTGAATCCCTTGGGCGCGACGGGCCATGCATTTGCAGGGCGGGGCACAACAAACGGTCCATTGTCGACGGACTGATCCTGCGCGGGCGCGGGTAAATCAGCAACGGTGAGATGGCGACGCGTGCCGGGTGACTCATGCGCTGCGTCCGTAAATGCATCCTGCCCGGTGAAAACTTTTTGCTGTGCGAATACCGGTGATGCTACTGCGAGTGCAAGAAGAGCAACGGAAAGGTGAGAACAACGTACGGAGATCATGAAACCTCGCTTGCTTCCGAGTTAAGGCAATGGCTGCATTGCACATTGCAAGGTTAGAACAGTTCTTAGATATTCTGCAGAGCCGGATTGCCAAGTAAACCGCGCTCTATTGCGTCGGGGTGGACGCGGAAGAGGGTGCAGAGTTGGACTCGGCTGCTTCTGCAGATAATGCGGACGGCGAAATGGACGCAGTGACGATGACGCGGTCGCGCCTTTGCGTGACTTCTGCTGTTTGCAGCAACTGGCGCAGTCCATTGTTGGCGGGGTTGGAGGCAAGCTGCTGGGTGAATCCGCGGGCCATGGTGACAAGCGTTGCAAGAGAGGCCGCCTGGTTCGCAGCGATCGAGTCGCTAGTGGCGATTTCCTCCACGCGTACATGGAGAGAGCCGGCCAGAGGCAGAGATGGCGTTATGCTGGCGATGATGGTCGAATGATCTTCAAGCGGGAGCTTGAATCCAAAGACGGAAATGGCGCCACTGTCAGAGAACGGAAGGCCGATTTGGCCGACACCCCATGCAAATGCGAGCAATGGGACATCGTGATAGTGGCGCGACAGTAGAGACGAGCCGGCGAAGGGCAACGCGGCTGTCCGATGGCGATCAATGATGGAGTGAATCTGTTCGGGGGTAGGAGTGTTGCTGACCGCGAGCATGTCGTAGCCGATTTGCGTGACGCGCACGGTGCGGCCTTCAGACGGGATGTTGTAGATAGTGTGGCCGGCGTAGGTATCGCGTGATTCGGCGTGTGTGTTGAGCCAGTTATTGAGGCGCGCGCCCGTGAGCTTGCCTTCCAGAACCATCGAGTAGGCGACAGGGCCATTCGGACCGTTGGGATCGGGCATGCGGTGCAGTGCAATGGCTATCTGGTCCAGATCCTGCTCCCAGTCAATGCCAGTGGCATTCACGAACTGCTGGTAGTCGGGCACGCGGTCAGGCGGACGCAGGCTCTTGTGCATGAACGTGCGAATAGGCTTGAAGTTGATGTAGATTATGCCGTCGGACTCGGGAAGCAAGCGCGCGCACTCGGGCGGCGCCTTGGAGCGGAGAAAAATGGCGACGGCCAGCAGGAGAAGGACCCCGGCGACAACGATCAGCGTTCTTCGAGTGCGTCTGGTCATGGGTGCGGCGCGGCGGGCATTCCGCAAGCGCCGTCAGGAATCAAGGTATCATCTGCGGGCTGGAAAACCGTATGTGTGCTGATGTCTCAATGAGGCTGGAGAGAGTTATCCTGTTGATAGGGTTGTGCAGTGTTTGAAATCTGGATTTGCCCTCAAGGTAACAGCTGTGAGGCCATTGCTCAGAGGTCTGTAAATCGGGTGCAAATCGGGCTTCCATATCGGTTTGCTCGGCTGAGGGCGCTGTGCTAATCTTGGTAACTGTGCCGTGGTCTGCGCGGAGCGGGAGTGTGCCCGTGCGAACTCCGGAATCCGGGGCTTGATTTCCGGGTGGAACGGGCGAATTTGGGAGACCAATTCGCTGCAGGGCTGGCGTAGCTCAGCTGGTAGAGCATCTGATTTGTAATCAGAGGGTCGGGGGTTCAAATCCCTTCGCCAGCTCCACTTGAAAACAAGCCGGAGCGGAGACGGAAGCGGCAGCAGGTTTGAACCGGCGAGGAACGTTGAATCGCCGGGTCTGTCCTTGGCAGTAATCCCACTCCAGAGGTGCAAGCTCCGAAAGGCCGGAGGCTCTCCGGGTGGGGCAGGCACGCGCGGAAGCCGGTGATTCAGGTGGAAGCGGCGCTGGATTTTGGGGTTTTGACGCGGGTCGGACGGCAGGAAGTTTTAAGGTTTTGCGCTCCTTAGCGAGGTAGTTTGCACGGGGCGGTAGTCGGGCACAGGTGGCCGAGTGGTTAATGGCAGCAGACTGTAAATCTGCCGCTCTTTGGAGCTACGGAGGTTCGAATCCTCCCCTGTGCACCACTGATCGATGTGAGGTTTGAGATGCGCGAAAAGCCCAAGGCCGAAGCGCAGCAAAGTCCTGAGATGCGGGGTTTGCGCTCGGGGCCGGATCTCGAACGGCGGTATCCGATAGCGCTTGCCGCATTTGCTTTGCTGGCGGGGTTGGTTTGGTTCACCATGGACCCGGGCAAGGTTCTGGTGTGGGGCAAGCCGGTGGATTTAAGGCTGGTTCCGATGATTGTGATCGGCGGCCTGGCGTTGAGAACGATGTTGGCGGTGCAGGCTGATCGCATTCGCCGCCGGCGTGAAGAGGAGCAGCAAGAGCGCTCCGAAAGTGTTTGAAGAGCTGATGTAGCTCAGTTGGTAGAGCACTCCCTTGGTAAGGGAGAGGTCACCGGTTCAATCCCGGTCATCAGCTCCAGAAGTTTGCAGGGCAGCGCAGGTGCGGGCGGGAGTAACTCAGTGGTAGAGTCACAGCCTTCCAAGCTGTTGGTCGCGGGTTCGAGTCCCGTCTCCCGCTCCAGGAATCACGAAGAAGCCCAATAATGGGTGAAGGTGAACAAATGAAGTTTGAGCAGGCGACGATCGCGGTTTCAGACGAGCAAAGCTATCAAAAGCTGCATGCACTTCTAGATGCTGCTTTCGACGCTCGCGACGTGGAAGTGCTGCTGAGCAAGGTCGCAAGCAAGCGGATTCGTATTCGCGACTTTGAGACGGTATTGCGGCGCGGATGGCTGGGCAAGGAAGCTCCCGCGCTCTATGCGGCTCTTCCGGTTTCAGACCAGGGCCTGACGCGTGAGCGGTATCTTCGGCTGGTGGAATCGGTGGCCGCTGATCTGCGCCAGAGGTATTTCAGGGCATACGCCTATTACTGAGGCAAGCCCACAAGTTTTTAAGCCGCGGCCCCGGTGCTGCGACGAATGAACTCTAAAGAGCAACGGAAGGAATTACGAAGATGGCGAAGGAAAAATTTGATCGTTCGAAGCCGCACGTGAACGTGGGAACGATCGGTCACATTGATCACGGCAAGACGACGTTGACGGCAGCGATCACGAAGGTGTTGTCGAAGCACAACCCGAACATCAAGTTCCGTTCG
>JAGWSG010000131.1 GCA_028876335.1 Acidobacteriota bacterium | reverse complement strand
GGCCTGAGTGGGCTGCGTGGCGGTAGCGTGCACGGTGGTCCTTACTTCCTTGTATAAATTGCGGCAAAACCTAGCGCCGTGGGGAAGAGCGAAGGAGAATTTGCCCGTAACGGTAGCACAGCAGACGAATGCGCGGCCACGATGAATTTGTGCGGGCAGCGGTGTATGCGCGCCTGCGGCAGAGAAATGTATAGTTGTGCGGTATTCGCGCACAGATTTTGGGAATGCACTTTCTCCAATGGGGATGAGGAACTCTGTGCTAATTGAGGAAGCGATGAACGACTTGAAAACGGGTTGGACGGAAGAGTGGTCGCGGCGCGAGTTTTTGCGTCTGAGCAGTTTGACAGCAGTGGGCGTGAGCGTTGCGGGCCTGGATGCGGAGGCCGAGGCGCCGAAGGCTGGAACGATGATCGGCGTGCCGTTTGAGGCGAAGAATCCGCGGATTGGTTTGATTGGCACGGGAGGGCGCGGGACAAGCCTGCTGGGTAATCTGCTGGCGGCGGATGCGCAGATTGTTGCGCTGTGCGATGTGGTGCGCGAGAAGGCCGAGCATGCACAGAGCATGGTGGTAAAAGTGGGGCAGAAGGCTCCAGAGCTGTACACAAATGGCGATCATCACTATGAAGCACTGGTGGCGCGGGACGACGTGGATGCGGTGATCATTGCGACTCCGTGGGAGTGGCATGTGCCGATGGCCGTGGCGGCGATGACGCATGGCAAGCACGCGTTCACAGAAGTTCCGGCGGCGACCACGATTGAGGACTGCTGGACGCTGGTAAACACGAGTGAGCAGACGCGGCGGCACTGCATCATGATGGAGAACTGCTGTTACGGCTACAACGAGACGCTTGTGCTGCGTATGGCGCATGAGGGGTTGTTTGGCGATTTGCTGTATGGCGAGGGCGCCTATATTCACGACCTGCGCGAGGAACTGTTCTCCAACAAGGGCGAGGGATTGTGGCGACGGACGTGGCACACGAAGAAGGGCGGGAATCTGTATCCCACGCACGGGCTGGGGCCGGTGGCGAATTACATGGGCATTCAGCGCGGCGACCGGTTCGACTACATGGTGGCAATGAGCACGCCGCAACGGGGCCTCGATTTGTATCGCAAGGAGCATTTGAAGGCCGACGATCCGCGGCAGGCGGAGCGCTATATTGACGGCGACATGACGACGCTGATTATCAAGACGGCCGAAGGGCGGACGATTACGGTGAAGCACGATGTAGTGAATCCGCGGCCGTACAACCGCATTAATGTGGTGGCGGGAACGAAGGGCGCGTTTGCAGATTATCCGCCACGGATCTATTTCGACGGCCAGGCTGGCGGCGAAGAGTGGGGCTCGCTCGACGCCTGGAAGGAGCACCAGCATCCCTTGTGGAAACGCGAGGGCGAGATTGCGCAGAAGCTAGGCGGACATGGCGGCATGGACTTCATCATGATTTACCGGTTGCTGGAGTGCATGCGCAATGGGCTTGTGCCGGATCTGGATGTGTATGACGCGGCCGCATGGTCGGCTCCGGGACCGTTGAGCAGGGCTTCGCTTGCGGCGGGCAGCGCTCCTGTGAAGTTTCCAGACTTCACGCGGGGCAATTGGAAAGAGCGGACGGTCTCACAAATTGCAACGCAAAGCTGATTTTGTATTGAGAAAATTGCCCACGAACAAAATATGCGGTGTCTAACTAGTTGTGAGCGGGGATGCGGGTGGACGTCTGGAGCCGACGATCGGACTTGAACCGATGACCTGCTGATTACGAATCAGCTGCTCTACCAACTGAGCTACGTCGGCGATCTCCTCAACGATTGTATCGTTGCGCGGGAATCCGGTAAAGTTGGGCCGCGTGGAGAAGCCCGTTTGGTCAGCCTCACGAGATTTGCGGTCATTCTGCAGCGAGAGACGATTTGATGGATCAGACCATTCAACTCGGATTCAAGATTGCTCTGGTGTGGGCGCTGGGGTTCGTGATTGCGCTGACGGTGCGCGCGCTGTTTCCTTCGCAGTCTGGGGTGACACTGCCGGGAGCGCAAAACGGTGTCTTCGTCCCATTCAGCAAGATAGGATTTTGGACCTGCATGCTGGCTTCGGTGACCGTGACGGCGCTAGTGGTGATTCGCGCCATGGTGGCCGACTGCGGGCTGGGTGGGCGCTAGTTATTCAAAACTAAGGGTCTGAGCGCGGAAAAGCCGCCCGGCAACAGGGCGGCTCTTCCTTAGGGAGAATAGTTCCAACGGAGGCAAAACCATCAGAACTTTCTGGCTGCATAGTAGGTGGAGGGGGACGGGGTGTCAAGGAGAAATCGAAATGGAAATAAATCGCTTATAATCTTACATTTATAGATTACGTGCAAATCGTCTTCGTCAGGTATATTTTCGCCTTATCTTTTCCTTTGAGCATCGGATTTTCTTGGGGTTTATTAGGGTTTTTCTGGTATTTAGTCCTCGTTTTCCACAGGCCTAGGCCCCTCTTTGCGGTCGCTTTCGGTTACGACTCAAGGCAGCCACGGTGACAACACTGGTTCGCTCGGCCGCGCGTCACTTTTTCAGGTCAAGCCGGATGAACTCCGCCTCGTAGACAGAAGAAGCCGGTTTGCCGCGAGCAATGCGATAGAGCGCACGTCCTCCGCCAAGGAAGATGCCCAACAGGATGGCGGCCCCAGCGCCGATCATGCAGATGGTGGCAATCCCCATCAGCAACTGGCTGGTCTTGGCCACTTCAGAGGTTGTCGGCTGCGGAATTGCCGTCATCTGCTCTTCGTAGTGAACCAACTGAATGAGCTTGTGACTCTCATCAGGAATTGCGTCACCTGAGACAAGAACAACAATAGGGCCGGATCGGCGCACTTCGAGCGAGGCCTGGTCCGATTCATTGAGTGCTTTCGTCCACACTGGCTGAGCTTTGCTGCCGGCTTTCAGGTAATTGCGTATCAATGCCTCCTGAGCTTCGGCAATCTGCGGCGTGGGGTAGTTGATGAGGGTAAGCGTGGCTGGTCCGGAACGCAGGTTGTAATTCGCAGTCACGACCTCTTCCGCGCCCTTGTCAAAGCCAATGATTTCAGCGGGCAAGACACCGCCCGATCCGGCGTATCCGCTGGGTCCGAGTGCGTAGTGCGTGGTCTGCTTTACCAGAGAATCCTGCGGCAAGCTGGCTAGAATCCCGGGCGCCAGTCCCCGGTTGCCTGAGGGAGTGGCAATACCCTTGGCAATTTCGCGCATTTCCGACGCAGACGAGGTGGTGAGGGTGGAGAAGTTGGCATCGATGACGGTGCTTCCCTTCCAGAACAGCACACGCTTGCGATCAGAGGCTGCCCCGGTTCCAATCTCTTCTCTGGGCCAGTTGTTCTGCCGGTAAAACGTGTAGGCGCCGTAGGCGCCGCTCAAATCGCCAAAGCGGAGTTCGCGCATGGTGAGGGTTTCTCCGCCGCGCTTGTAGGTTGCGAGTGCTCCGCCGGTAAAGCCGTATTCCTTGAGCGCCGCGGCATTGGATGGATCGGCCTGCGCGGCATCGGTCAGTGGCGTGGGCTTTCCGGATTCGACCCAGCCGTCAAAGACATCGGGCAGGACGGATTTGCTGGCGGCGATGGATTGAGCAGGGGCGGCCTTTTTGGCCGCGGAGCCCGCAGATGCGTGTTTCTCTGCCTTCAAGACATCTGCCGGAGGCTTCATTTTGAGCGAGATGGTTTGCGCGCTCGCGCAGAGCCCAAGGCTCAAAAGCAGAACAATTCCGGCAATCAGTATCCGTCGATTCACCTGTGAAACTCCATCTCTCAGGGTACACGGTTGCGAAGGTTGATGCTTGTGCTGCCGACGGTCCCCATGATGGATTGGACACTGCGGATGGTGGTTTAGTTCCCGGTTTCGCTGAACAGTCCAAGGCGACTCGCCGCAAATTTATTTGACAGTAACATGAAGTCATGTCAGTATACTGTCATGAATACGAAAAAACTCTCGGGCGGGCTGCGGGCTCGTCAAATGGCCGCTACCCGGGAAACCATCCTGGATACGGCAATGGAAATGTTGGCGCGCGGCGAGGAACAGGTTTTTTCCCACGAATCGATTGCCGCTGCCACCGGTATGAGCGCGCGCACGGTCTACCGGCATTTCCCTGACCGCGGGAACCTGTTGCAGGCACTGTGGGAGCGGCTGCGGGAGCAGACGAAGACGCGCTTTCCGCGCAGCGAGGATGAAATCTCAGCGCTCACGCGCGCGGCGTTTCAGCAGTTTGATGCGCATGAGCCGCTGATTCGCTCGGTGTTGAATTCCAGTGCGGGCACTGCGGTGCGCGAGCGTGGCGGCGCGGAGGGCAGGCCGGCATTCACGCATAGTCTGGGCCCGCTTCTGGCGGGTAAAAGCGCAAAGGAACGCGCGCGTATTGTGGCGGTTTTCCTGGCGCTTTACAGCGCTCCGTTCTGGAATTTGCTGCGTGATCGC
>JAGWSG010000130.1 GCA_028876335.1 Acidobacteriota bacterium | reverse complement strand
TAGTTTTCGATTCTGGAGGAAGTCCCGGCCTGCCCTCCGGGTGCAAGTGGTTCAACCACAATGGTTTTCAGCCCCTCACTTGCCCCGTACACCGCGGCAGCAAGGCCCGCCGGCCCGGCTCCGACAACAACCATGTCATAGAATTCCTCTGCGGCGTGGGTCTTCAGCCCCACACGATCTGCCAGGGTGACAGGGTCAGCGCCAACCAGCGACGAGCCATCGGGGAAAAGAATTACCGGCAACTGGTCGACGGTCAGGTGCTTTTCATCGAGCAAGGCTCGTGCTTCTTCGTTGGAGGCGACATCGAGCCAGCGGTACGGAATGTGGTTGCTCGAAAGGAAGCTTCGCAACTTGTGATCTTCAAGAGACCAGCGGCTACCAAGGACACGAAGTCCCTCAAAAGGCGGGCGATAGCCGGCTTTCCAGTCTTCGAGAAGGTCGTCCAGAACTGGATAAAGCTTTTCTTCCGGAGGATCCCACGGCTTATTCAAGTAGTAGTGAATCCGCGCAGTATTGATGGCTCGAATGGCAGCTTCAGTGTCGGCGTAAGCAGTGAGGAGTACACGCCTTGCCTCGGCAAAGAGTGCGCGCGCACTCTCCAGGAACTCGACGCCCGTCATCCCAGGCATACGCTGGTCACTCAACAGAAGAGCGACCGCTTCTTGCCGGGCCTTGAGCTGGTCAAGGATATCCAGTGCCGCCTG
Organism: Acidobacteriota bacterium; assembly: GCA_028876335.1. Taxonomy (GTDB): domain Bacteria; phylum Acidobacteriota; class Terriglobia; order Terriglobales; family Acidobacteriaceae; genus Telmatobacter. The sequence continues at coordinate 18,650 of JAGWSG010000130.1, read as the reverse complement.
CCCACTTGCTGCCCTGAGGATGCGGTATTCAGCCCCATAATAGCGGCGCAAATCCTGAACTACAGACTCCAGAACACTTACGTCATCGTCAACCGCGAGAATGATGGGGCGTGCCATGGTGTTCTTAGTGTACGAGACGAATATGACGGAAATTCATTCCGGGGATAGTCCCCTTTGAGTAAACATGGAGTGGACTCTGGCGTTGGATTTTAGTGACGATCCGGGAAGAAGGGCTGTATTGTGTTGGGAAGGGGTATTACTTTTGGACCGGTACCTTTCTCTGTTCCAGGTGACGAAAGATTTGAGTCGTATGGGGAATCTGGAACGAAGCAAGCTGGTTTAGGTAAGGAATCCATTCCCCGATCAGGGTAAATGCACCGGAGCTGAAACAAAAAGCCCGAGAGCTTCCTGCAAAGAAACCAACGCCGCCTGTGGGAGAGCGGCAACCGATACGAGTCTTGAAGAAAGACTGCAAGTGGGGCGTACATCATGATGAGCAAAGTCATCCTAGCTGATTCACAGGCAATCTTCCGTGCGGGCACTGCAAAAGTGCTTGCCATGGACGATGATCTTCGAATTATTGCCCAATGCACCGATGTTGAACGCATGATGCATGCGATTACAACCTTCCCCGGTGCAATCGTGATCTTTGCTGCGTCGCTGCGGCCGGATATGGGACGCATGCGCACTCTGCTCGAGTCCGCGAACAGCCGGGGCGTTGTGATTGCAGAGAATACGGATAGCGCGGCTACGTTTCTGCAGCAAGGAGTGCGGGGCGTGGTATTCCGCAACGTTACGGGCCAGGCACTGGTTGAGTGCGTGCGCCGGGTTTCAGCCGGTGAGACCTGGACTCCTCCTCAATTGGTGCAAAATGAGGCGACTGAAGAAGATCTTGTCGGAACGCGCGTTCGCGACCGGTTAACGCCGAAGGAAATGCGTATTGTGGCGTTGATTGTGCAGGGCTGTAAGAATCGCGAGATTGCCCAGCGCCTCAAGACAACCGAGCAGGTGATCAAGAACTACCTGCGCTCGATCTATGACAAGACGGGCGTCAGCGACCGGCTCGAACTTGCGCTGTTTACGATTCACCATCGTGTACTGGCACAGGCTGCGGCTGAAATGGGGAGCCGCCTGGAAGCCGAAGAGCAGCAGGCCTTGCAGCAACAGCGCCACGCGGCGCCTACGGCTGTTGCCTCGTAGAGCGATTCCAGGAATTACTAGGGATAAAAGGGAATTCAGGGGTTGGCAAAGAGGAGCAGCGAAAGCTGCTCCTCTGGTTTTCTTAGAGCTTTTCCGCCACACTCTTGGCCTGGGTGAAGAGCAGCAGATAGTCCGGACCGCCGCCCTTGGAGTCAGTTCCGCTCATATTGAAGCCGCCAAACGGATGCGCACCAACCATGGCGCCCGTGCACTTACGATTGAAGTATAGGTTGCCCACGTGGAACTCAAGGCGCGCATGATCGAGGCGGGCTCTGTCATTGGTGTAGAGAGCTCCGGTCAGTCCATATTCTGTGTTGTTGGCGACTGCCAGGCCTTCCTCAAAGTTTTCGACCTTGATGAGCGCAAGTACGGGGCCAAAAATCTCTTCCTGCGAAATCACCGCGTCGGGCGCGACATCGGCGATGACGGTAGGTTCAATGAAGTAGCCGCCGTCTTCATTTGCCACGGCGTTACCGCCAGCGATCAGGCGTCCTTCCTTTTTGCCGGTCTCAATGTAGCCGAGGATGGAGTCAATCGCGCTCTTATTGATGACTGGCCCCATATTGGCATTGGTGGCCGGGTCGGCAATGGTGAGTTTTGCCACACGCTCGCGGATCTTCTCTTCGAGAATCTGGTAGACGGGCGCCTCAATGATGGCGCGAGAGCAGGCGGAGCACTTCTGTCCACTGAAGCCAAACGCTGCGGCCACAATGCCGTCTGCGGCTGCATCGAGATCAGCGTCAGCGCAGACCACAATCGAGTCCTTGCCGCCCATTTCCAGAATCGTTCTCTTGATCCAGATCTGGCCCGGTTGGGTCTTTGCAGCCTGCTCATGAATATCCAGACCAACGGCCTTCGAGCCTGTAAAGGCCACAAAGCGAGTTTTCGGATGCTTTACGATTGCATCGCCGAAGGTGGCGCCGGAGCCGGGGCAGAAATTGACGACGCCTGGAGGCATGCCGGCTTCTTCGAGCACATCCACAAATTTGGCGGCGATGGTCGGCGAGTCGCTGGACGGCTTAAGCACCACCGTGTTTCCCGTAACAATCGAGGCCAGCGTCATACCGGCCATGATGGCGAAAGGGAAGTTCCAGGGAGGAATCACTGCACCCACGCCCAGTGGAACGTAGAGCAGCTGATTTCGTTCGCCGGGCAACTGAATCGGAGTGGTTGACTCGGCTAGCCGCAGAGCCTCACGGCTATAAAACTCGAGGAAGTCGATGGTCTCGGCCACATCAGCGTCGGCCTCGGCCCAGTTCTTGCCCACTTCGTAGGTAAGCCAGGCAGCAAATTCCAGTTTGCGCTTGCGAATAATTTCTGCCGCGCCCAACAGCAGGGAAACGCGATCGCCGACCGAGGTGCGGCTCCAGGTCTGGAATGCCGCGAGCGCTGCCTGCATCGCCTGTTCAGCGTGCTCGGCGCCCGCCTTTTGATGAATGCCGACCACCTGAGCAGGGCGCGCGGGATTGATCGACTTGATTTTTCCCTCGGTGCGGATTCGATGGCCGCCAATCACAAGGTCGTATTCGCGGCCGAGCTGTGCTGCAACCAATGCAAGAGCCTGCTGCATATCCCGGGCGTTTTCCGGGTTCTTGAAGTCGACAAACGGCTCGTTGACGAACGCTCCCTTAGGGGAGCGCGGCTGAATGGATGTGGATAGCGTAACGGTAGCCATAACACCTCGATTCTAGTCCAAAGTGCGTATTCAGGTTGGGTATCTGGTTCGGTCGAGTGCGCTCCGGACACGGAAACTGCCCATCTTTGATATGTTCGGGACATGTCCATCCTGCAGGATTTCAAGCGCCTGACGTCGAGCCAGCGGCACGCCTTTCTGGCGTCTTTTCTTGGCTGGACGATGGACTCGCTCGACTTCTTCCTGCTGATTTTTTGCGTGAAAGCCATAGCAAGCGATTTTCATGCGCAGCCATCGGACGTTCTTGGCGCTGTGTTCTGGACGCAAGCTTTCCGGCCCGTGGGCGCTCTCATTTTCGGTATGCTTGCCGACCGCTACGGCCGCAGGCCCATCCTGACGTTGAATATCATCAGCTTCAGCGTGATCGAACTGGCATGCGCCTTCGCGCCCTCCCTCAACATCCTGCTTGTTCTGCGTGCACTCTTCGGAATTGCAATGGGTGGCGAGTGGGGCGTGGGGGCGGCGCTGGCGTTTGAAACTCTGCCACGCGAGGGGCGCGGAACCTTCAGCGGCATTCTGCAGGAGGGATACGCCTTTGGTTCCATCCTGGCGTCGGCCGCCTACGCCGTATTCTTCGCAGGTATCTCATGGCATGGCATTGTCATCCCCGGCATCGGCTGGCGCGGACTCTTCATCCTCGGCGCACTGCCTGCTTTGCTGGTGCTTTATGTGCGTTTACGTGTAGATGAGAGTCCGATCTGGAAAGAAGGTGCGAAGAAGCGTGCTGTGAAGGGTGCGGCTCCCGTGTTCCAGAAGGAGTTGCTCCGCTTCATGCCGCGTTTTCTCTTTCTGGTTTTGCTTATGACGGCCTTCATGAGCTTTTCGCATGGCACGCAGGATGTGTATCCCACCTTCCTGACTGTGCAGATGAAGTTTTCGCCTGAGCTTGTTGGATTTCTGGGCATCCTTTACGGAGTGGGGTCCATTGCCGGTGGATTCGTCTTTGGCGTTCTCTCCGAGCACTGGGGCCGCAAGCGCGCGATTATCGTAGCAGCCCTGCTGGCACTCCCCGTTATTCCCCTTTATGCCTACGGGCACTCCGCCTGGACACTGGGAACAGGCGCGGTGCTGATGCAGTTTATGGTGCAGGGAGCGTGGGGTGTAGTACCCGCCTATCTGACTGAGCTTTCGCCCGGTCCGGTGCGGGCAACGGCTCCCGGCCTGGCCTACCAACTGGGCGGCCTCGTTACATCGTGGAACGGCAAGGGACAGGCGCTGCTTGCCGAGAAGTGGGGGACCTACCCGCCTGTTCTAGCGTTGACAGTGGCATTCGTCGCCGTTGCTCTGGCTGTTCTGGCGTCATTGGGACACGAGGCAAAGGGCGCCGAAATGAGTGCTCACTGAGTCTAAAAAGTAGATCCTGCCGGGTGCGCCAGATTGAAATCCCGTCCCGTGCTTCGGTAACGGTAACGGTACTCCGCAGGAAATTTGCAGTTTGGTAACAATGGTTGATGCACAATCAGGGAGTAGGAGTTTTGAAACAGTGCCCCGAATTCACTTTCAACAGCAGCTCGCGGAGCTGAAGGATAAGCTGCTTGCCATGGCCGCGCTCTCACAGCAGGCCGTTGAGGCGGCTGTGGACGCGTATCTACAACGCGATTTGGGATTATGCCAATACGTAAAGCAGAATGAAACTGCGATCAACACCGCACAGCGCGAACTGGACGAAATGGCTTATGAACTGCTCGCCAAAGAGCAGCCAATGGCCATTGATCTTCGATTCATTCTTGCGGTGATCAAAATCAACGCAGATCTGGAGCGTATTGGCGACCAGTCGATGGGTATTTCGCGGCGCACCAAAGACGTTCTCAAAATCGAATTTGTGGAACTGCCGGTTGATTTTGGCGCAATGGGCGAGTTTGCCGGGCGCATGATTCGTACGGCCGTACAGTCCTTGCTCGACGGCGACGCGCGGCTGGCAGATACCGTTCGCGAGATGGATGACGAGATAGACAGGATGAACCGTCGTGCGCACGCGGATCTGCTACAGATGATTCAAGAGAGGCCGCAATATACACAGCAGGCGATGAATGGCCTCATGGTCTCTCGCAGCCTCGAGCGCATTGCCGATCACGCGTCCAATATCGCAACCGATGTCATTTTCTGGATTCGCGGCGCCGATGTGCGTCACCAACTCAGCATGGCGATGGACTGACGCAAGAATTTGCTCTCAATCAGAAGTGCGCCGAACCTTCTCGGCGCACTTTTTGGTTTGGGCTTAGATTCGTTGCGATTTACACAAGCGTTATTGTGGGTGATTGGCGTAATGGAGCAGCACCGCAACCGCGCAGCTCGTGAGCCGCGTTTCCGCTGAGTCGGCACGGCTGGTAAGTATGACAGGAACGCGCGCGCCCAGCACGATGCCGGCCAGCTGCGCGCCACCCAGGTACTCAAGTTGCTTGGCCAGCATGTTTCCGCTTTCAAGATCAGGAACGACAAGAATGTCAGCCTGGCCGGTCACGGGCGAATTGAGATGCTTAATCCTGGCCGCCTTCACGCTCACCGCGGTATCGAATGCGAGCGGTCCGTCCAGAATGCCGCCCGTGATTTGTCCGCGGTCGGCCATTTTGCACAATGCCGCGGCTTCCATAGTGGAAGGAATCTTGGGATTCACGGTTTCAACGGCGGAGAGCAGCGCAACTTTGGGCTCTGCAACACCAAGTGCATGGGCCAGATCGATGGCGTTCTGCACGATGTGAATCTTGTCTTCAAATTCCGGTTTGATGTTGATGGCCGCGTCGGTAATGAGCAGCGTGCGCGCATAGGCCGGTGTGTCCATAACGAACACATGCGAAATGCGGCGGCGTGTACGAAGTCCGGTGTCGCGCTGCATGGCCACCTTCATTAGTTCGTCCGTGTGCAGGCTGCCCTTCATCATTGCCTGCGACTCGCCGCTGCGGCACATGGCAACACAAATCTCCGCCGCCTTGGCTTCGCTTTCAGCATTCACGATCGGGAAGGATTCGATGTCAGCGCCAATTTTTGCCGCCAGTGCCTTCATCGCCGACTCTGGACCAACGAGTGTCGGTTCGATGAGTCCCGCTGCAGCAGCCTCCACGGCGCCCTTGAGCGCAACGTCAGACATGGGCCAGCAAACGACCGTCGTGATGGCCTTCAGGCATTTGCAGCGCTCGAGAAATTTATGGAAGACGTGGTAATCGGGTGGATGCGGTACCAGCGGGTCGACGGCAACGGCTTCAGCAATTGGTGCTAGGTCGCTCATTTGGCGGGGCCTCCATGGTGAGCGCGACGGCTCAGGTTTACAAAACTATTGTCCCGCGCCCATTTCAGAAGTCCTGTGTTGAGGGTCACAAAAGGAGACTTAGGCTCGCAATGTGGGAATCTGGTCAGGAAGAGGCAAGCCAGTGCAGTGCTTTGTACTCGCTCGCAACCTCACTGAATGCGGGAAGTAACAGATCAACTTTTGTCCAAATTGGCATGTTCTTGAGTGGTACACTCGTCACGCACAAGGCAATCACTTCCCCAGATTCCCCATCTTCGAACGCCTGAGCTCAATTCCAGTGAGGTGAAGAATGCAAGAACAGTCGGGGGTCCCACTGAATCCGGGGCTTGTCTTTGATATGGTGCAGTCGATTCAGAGAACGGCAGCCCTTAAGGCGGCAATTGAACTAGACGTTTTCCGCGCAATCGGTGATGGCCCGGGAGACCTGGCTTCGCTCGCCAAGCATAGCAATGCATCCGAACGAGGAATTCGAATTCTTTGCGATTTCCTAGTCATCAATGGTGTCCTCGCCAAAGAGGATGGCCGCTACAAACACACACCCAGCAGCGCGGCGTTTCTTGACCCAAATTCTCCGGCCTGCATGGCGTCGGTTGCGCATTTTATGTCGAGGACTGAGGTGCACGAGCCGTTGTGGAAGCTGGCCGACGTGGTTCGCAACGGCAGGACGAGCTTACCCGGAGCAGGGACCGTTGAACCGGAAAATCCCATATGGGTTGAATTCGCCGAAAAAATGGCGCCAATGATGGCGCCAATGGCCGCTCCACTCGGAAAGGCAGTTCTTCAAGAACATAGCGGGCCGATGAAAGTACTGGATATCGCCGCAGGCCACGGCCTCTTCGGTATAGAAGTAGCAAAGCAAAATCCTCAGGCGCAGGTCACCGGGCTCGACTGGGCTCCGGTGCTTCGCGTTGCACTCAAAAATGCGCAGCAGGCAGGCGTCGGTGATCGCTACGACATGCTTCCAGGAAGCGCCTTTGAAGTAGACTTTGCCGGGCCATACGATGCAGTGCTTCTGACGAATTTTCTCCATCACTTTGACAAGGAGACTTGTGTTGGTTTGTTGAAGAAAGTACGCTCGGCACTCAAGCCGGGTGGGTGTGCAGCAACACTGGAATTTGTGCCGAACGAAGATCGTGTTTCTCCGCCAATGCCAGCGGGATTTGCTCTTACCATGCTCACCACGACCGAATCAGGTGATGCATATACCTTCAATGATCTGCGCGCGATGTATGAAGAAGCAGGATTCAGTAACATCAATGCGCATCCGATTCCCATGAGCCCGCACACAATCGTGATTGGGAAAGCTTGAGTGGGGCAGATTGCAATTGGAAATAGGAAGCGCCCGGCGTATCTAAACTCGCCGGGCGCTGTCCTTTCCAAAATTGAATTTATCCAGCTGAAAGCGTCTGTCCTGCAAGGATACGAATCGTTTTCGCCAGAGTAAAGCGGACTCCATCCTCGAGCTGAGATTTAGTGGTGTCCAGCGCAAGTGAATCCAATCGCAAAGAGAGTGTGTGAACTGGCACCGTGAGCGATGAGATCTCCAGCACGCCGTCCACGCAGTGCAGCGAAAGTGTCGATCCATTGCGCCGCACTGTGCCAAAACCTTCAGGCGTAACCCACGGCGCGTGGAAGTCCCCCTCGATTTTTGGAAGCAGAGTAAGTGACTTTGACGGACGATCGGGTTTGAAGCCCGTGGCTGCCAGCAACGTTGCCCAACTACTCATTGCGCGGGAGTAATGTCCTCCACACTCGACGTGATTCCATGGCTGTCCGGCGCGTAGATAGCGGCGATGAATCGCATCCACGATCTGCATCCCCTGCTTTACATAGCCGTGATCGATCAGCATCGACGCAAAGGCAAATTCAATACCCGACCACAGACCACCGGCCTGCAGATTATTCAATGCAAGCAGATTTGTGTGGCCTTTGGGACCGGTCGCATTGTGCAAGCCGAATTCTGAATGGAAGTTGTAACGGAATATGTTTTCGAGCGCTGTATCCAGATTCTTCCTGTTGATGGTGGTGGTTAATCCGATGATGCCGGTGAACCACTCGCCAGAGAGCTGATCGGTCATGCAAAGCTCGTCGTAGCGCGCGCCATCCACCCACAGGTTGTAGTAGTCGCCGTTGAAGAGCATTGCGTCGAAATTCGCTGAGGCTTTGGTCAGAATCTGCTGCCAGTGGGCAGCTTCCTGCGCGTGGTTGGTTGCTTTGGCCAATTCAATGCCGGCACGCAGCGCGCCAATCCACAGTGAGCTTACATAAGAGGGCGTACCGCGCATGGCCCACTGGTCGTAGGTTTGCAGGCCGGTGTCATGGTCAGGTAGACCATCTCCATTCGTGTCAATGGACTCCGAATATTTCATGGCGCGCACTACATGCGGCCACAAGTCATCGACATATTGGCGGTCGTCTGTCCAAAGATAGTCGCGCAGCACCATCATGACGAATTGCGGATTCATGTCCACGCGCGCGAATCCGCGGTCCACACGGTTCGTATCACCTGCGTATGTGTGCGGCACCTGACCGACGGCATTCTGGTGCTCCATAATCTGCCGCATCTGCGTCAGTTTTAATTCCGGAAACAATGCAAGCAGAGGAAAGCTGCCCTGGTAGTCCACGTCGGTTGTGGACAAGCCGCAACAGCCAAGTCCCTCCCACATGGCATAGTGGTTGTCGCGCGTCCACCACGTGTTCGTAATGAGCGTTCCCAGATGGCTCGACCATGCAAAGGCCATCGGGTCACCCAGTGAGGTATGCGCCAGTGTGCTTGCAAACGACTCTGCCGTCGCCTTATGCCGCTCAAAGTTTGCATCGAGAAACCGGTTCACTTCTTCCGCGTCCGCAAACCAATTGGCATACATATGGCCAAGCTCGCGTCCGTCGGTCGTCAGGTGATGTGGGAAATACCAGCCCAAGGTGAAGCGGATCTGCACTTGTTGGCCGGCTGCAATCTTCACGGTTGATGCAAGCGCCGACGCGCCCCAATCCGGTTTGTGCACGCGTGTTTGCTCCGGCTTGAGATTGTTGCCGATTTCCTTCAGGAGTTCGCGCGGCGAAGCGGGGCTTTTTCCCTTCTGTCCATCGCGAATGACGCGCGCCAGAAGCGCATCTCCGCTTAGTTTCCGGAGCAGCGTCATCACACCCGCATCGGACAACGTGCTGATTGTTGCGGCATCCGGCAGAAGCGCTATTGGATTGGCCATTGCGGCGGTATTCGGCAGACGGCCCGTCGCAAGCAACTCCTCCACCAGCCCCAGCAACATGAAATTCACGCGTGGTGATCGCCACCTGTAGAGCATGGGCAACGTGTATTCGCGAAATGATCCGCTCACGAACGAAGTCTCTCCGCCAGTCACGGACCAGCTGATGCCGCCAATGCCAGAAGGGAAGTCCGTCTGCGCGTCGGTATTAAGTGTGATGCGCGTAGTATCGCCATCATGCGCCACCGCATTGGTCAGTCTTCGATCCGCAAGCGCAGTCGCCAGCGGATTGTCGAGAAACGATGCGAGCGAAACCTCCACAGCTTCGTCGCTCGTATTCTCAATCGTATAAACGGCGTGAAAGCCCGGCGTGGCCGATGCGCGCGCATCGCCCGGAACGAACGGCGAGAAGACTTCCGCTGAAACCCGCACCGGCAGAGTGGAATCGTGATAATGCAGCGTGGTTACCGGAAACGCCGCGGCATATTCAATCGATTCCACATCGTGCAGCATCGGCAACGAGTATAGGTCGTTGTCATCCGAACGCAGGTACAACCTGCGCATCTGTGGCACTTCGTCGCCCTTCTTTACGCGAAGAAGAAAGCGCAGCACCTGCGGGCCTGCCGGAAACGGCGCGGTGGTTGACTTCGCATCCTGTGCCCAGTCATTGGAATTGAAGATCTGCCACTCGTAGAAGCAACCGTCGGCGCGAATCTCTACAAAGCCCGTGCCAATGCCACCAAGCGGCGCGCCCGAGCCCATCGGCATTGTTGCGGGAATGGATAGCGGTACAGGAATTGTGCCGGGACCGGAAGCCGTGTTTACAGCATTACCCTGTACAGAAGTGCGATACGGAGCTTCCAGAGCGCTTGGTTTTGCAAGCGCAGAACCGGTGGCGGCTGTGACTGCGGAGAGAAAACTGCGTCGAGAGAGTGTCATAGTGATGCGCCGCGTGTGCGAAGTAACATCCTAGTTCTCCGCACCCCTCGGCGCAAAGGGAGAGTGCATGCGCATGGCGCAGTTCACTGCGCGTATGCTGCTACTTGATGCCCACAACCATTGAGTCCAGGCCAGCGAGATGCTCCACGTGCACCTCGCGGAAACCGGCTTCTTTCATCCAGCTAATGCCGTCGGCGCCCGCGTAATCAAAGCCGCCTGGAGTTTCAATGGGCATATTCAAGCTCATCAACAGGCCAAACACGTTCTTGCACCGGTCATCGTCAATCAGACAGTCGTACGCAACAAATGCGCCACCCTCAGGGAGAGCCTCATACGCTTTGCGGATCAGCATCTTCTTTTCTTCGAGATTCCAATCATGCAGGATGTGTCCCATCGTAATCACGTCCACTTTGGGAAGTGGGTCGGTAAAGAAGCTGCCGGCCTGGAACTTCACCCGCTCCGAGAGACCATTCTGCTCCACATACTCCTCAAAGATCGGCGCCACTTCTGCCAGATCGAATCCAATGCCCTTAATGTGTGGATTCTTCAACGCAATCTGAACAATCAGATCTCCTTGAGCCGTACCGCAGTCGGCAGCTGTCTTGTATTTGTCCCACGGTAATTGTGCGGCAATGGCCATTTTGGCGCCGTGGCTGATTCCGGTCATGGCACGCAGAAATTCTTTTAACCGAGCCGGATCAGAGTAGAATGCGGCGAACAAGTTCTCTGTGCCCGGTTCCTCATTCTGTCGCTCGCCCGTGCGCAATCCTGTGGTGAGTCTTCCCCAGAAGGGATAGAGTCGCTTATTCGTCATCTCCAGCATTCCGCCAATGTAAGAAGGCTTGCGCTTATCGAGGAATAAATCCGTCGAAGGTGTGTTCGAATACTTTCCGTTCGCGCACTCCAAAAATCCGAGAGCGAAAAGCGTGTCAAAGAAATCACGTGTTGAGCGTGGATGAATGCCAAGACGCCCTGAGAGTGATTTGAGGTCTTCAGTCCCCTTGGTTAACTCCGTGAAGACTTCCACCTCCACTGCAGAAAGCAGTGTTTTGGAGGCCATAAAGGCCATTCCGGTTTGCATAATGTGTTCAGGCGACGGTGCGGGCGAGCTCGTTGAAATCCCTTCGCGCGAAAGAATTTGTTCATTCGCGAAACTTCTTTAGTGTTGATTCTGGAATCGAATAGACGCAGGGGATACGTCTTGGTTGGACAACTGCCAGAGTTTAGACGGATCAGGCGGGGTTTTATAGCAAAAAAGAAGCGCGACTCCGTGAGAAAGTCACGCTTCTTTTTGAAGACAGAGGACTATTCCGCTCGCAATGCGTAAACGGGATCTACTACCGCGGTGCGGCGCGAGGGTATATAACAGGCAAGCCATGTCACCAAAAGAATTACGAGAGTCGCCACTGAATACGTCCAAGGATCCATTGCGCTGACGTGATAGAGAAGAGACTTCATAAGCCGCATGGATGCGAATGCTACGCCAATGCCAATGACAACGCCAATGAGCGCCAGCGTGATGCCCTGGCGCACAAACATGCCCGTGAGCGAATTGCGTTGCGCTCCCAGGGCCATGCGAATGCCAATTTCACGCGTGCGTTGCGCCACCGCATATGCAATTACGCCGTAGATGCCGACGATGCCGAGCAGGAGAGCCATTCCGCCTGCGACGGACAGCATCACCAGAGTAAAGGATGTCCGAGCCATCGATTTTGAAAGCATCTCCCGGACGGTTGCGGTATTGGAGAGGGGAAGATCGGAATCGACCGACCATACTGCCTGCCTTACCTCATTCATAAATTCTGCGGAGCCAGCACGTGGTGAGCGAATGGCGAATGCCACGCCTCGCCTCATGTCGACCTTCTGGCCCTCAAAGTTGGTCCGGAGCAAAGGCCAATACACGGCAGCCGGGGGCGGCTTGCTGACTCCGTCGTCGTACATATTTGCGGCCACGCCCACAACCTCGCGCCAGTCGTCTGTGGTGGCCACACGAATATGCTGGCCGATTGCATTCTGCGCCGAACCCCAGTACTCGCGGGCAAAGTTTTCAGAAATGATGGCCACGTCGCGCTTTTGAAACTCGTCGTCCCAGGTGAAATCGCGGCCAGCCTTGAGAGGGGTGCCCATGGTTGCAAAGAATCCGGGCGAAACGAACTTGAACCGGCGAAGCGGCGCCAGTTCGCCCGGCTTATAGGTATGGTCTTCCGCATACACAGGATCGTTGTTGTTGTTGAAGTCCATGGGGATTTTGGTGGTGAGAGCGACCGAAGAGACGCCGGGGAGGGCTGCAATCTCGTCACTCATTTGCTGTTCCATCTGCATGACACGGTCAAGATTTGAATCTGGTACCTGCGTCGGAGGAATATAAATTCGGAATGTCTGCAATGTGGATGGATTTGTGAATCCGGGAAACACATTGCTCAGTGCTCGGAAGGTGCGAATCATCAGACCTGAGCAAATGAGCAGTACAAGCGCCAGGGCCACCTGTACCACCACCAGCGTCTTGCGCGCGCGGTGCCGTTCGCGGCTTTGTGAAAGCGCTCTTCCACCCTCACGCATTCCTGTATTGAGGTTGAGGCCGGCAAATTTGAGCACGGGCATCAGGCCGATGGCAAAGCTCACCATTAAAGTAACGCCCAGTGCAAAGATGAGCACGTGGCTGTCGATATTGATTTCATGCAGGCGCGGCAAACCCTCGGGTGCGGTGGCAACGAGAACACGCAGGGTTGCATACGCCAGAGCCAGACCAATGAGCGCACCGGATACACCAAGCGAAAGGCTTTCAAAAAGCAGGCTGAGCGCAATATTGCGACGGCCTGCGCCCAGAGCGGAACGAATGGCAAGCTCCTGGCGGCGGCCTTCTGCGCGGACCAGCAGAAGATTGGCCACGTTGGCGCAGGCCACAAGCAGCACCAGAATGATGGATCCCATCAGCACCCACAGCGTGTTGCCAATATCGCCGACAACGTCTTTCTTGAGCGGCCGAAGATAGGGTTGGATTCCGGCCTTTTCAAAAACGGAAACTGGAAAGCCTTCCGGAGCCGGAAAGCTGCGAATGGCAATTGGAATCAAGCGACCGAGGTCGGCATTGGCCTGATTCATCGTCACGCCCGGCTTCAAACGAGCGAATCCTTCAAAGTTGAAGCCGCCAAGCTTGGTTTTGCCCCGGTCCATCTGCATGGGTACGAAGATGTCCGCATCGTTATTGTCGAGAAAACGGAAGTTCTGCGGCAGGACTCCGATGACTTGATGTGCTTCGCCGTCCAGAGTGAGCGAACTGCCCACTGCGGATTTGTTTCCACCAAAATGGCGCTGCCAGTATCCGTAAGAGATGACGGTTGTCTTCGCCGTGTTGGGCAGGTCATCGCCGTGGCTGAAGAGTCGTCCCAGCACCGGCTTTACGCCAAGCAGCGGCAGTGTCGCTTCGCTCACATCAAGTCCATTTACATGGTCGGGTTTGCCGTTTCCTGTTACGGCAAAGGCATCTCCGCTGTAGACACCGATATCGTCAAAAACCTTGTTCTGTTCACGGATGGTGAAATAAAGGAAGGCCGCCATGTTGAGTTCCGGCAGATTCACACCTGGCGCCTTGAACCAGAGCCCGACCAACCGATCTGACTGGGTGTACGGAAGTGGCTTGAGGAGTACGCCATTCACCACGGAAAAGACAACTGTATTGGCCCCGATGCCGATAGCCAGCGTGAGAAGAGTAATGGCTGTGAAAAGCGGTGTGCGCAACAAACGCCTGACTACCTGCTTCAGTTGATTCACCAGTTGCAACATCGATTTCTCTCCCTGTGGCTGGCCGAACGCAAGCCTTGACCTGCCGGTGCGTTGAACTCAAGGTGTGTCTCTTGAAACTCAGTGCATTTCACTTGCCAGCTGTAATGCCCCCTAAGCCGTTGAAAGCAGACTGCCTTTTGGAAAATAGCCGTGGGCGGAGTGTCCGATTTCGTCCGACACTGTCCGTTGCCGGACGGTTTAGGGGGTGCAGTTGCCTGGTATTTCCCGCCAGTTCGGTTGCAGGGAATACGAGGTGGCACAATTGAAAGTTCAATAAGCACCCGGTGTGACCTGAAGTTCATTACTTCTCCAACTCGATTTCGGCTGCGTGCAGGCCGGGAATGCTATTCTTTCCACCGCTGGGAAAAGCGATTTACGAGAAAGGATTGGGTCTATGTGGTTCCTTGGAATGGATGTGGGTACGGGCGGTACGCGGGCGGTCATCACCGACGCGCGCGGAAAGGTGATCGCAAGCGCATCGAGTGAGCACGCGCCCTTTCGCACGCCGCATCCTGGCTGGGCTGAACAGGACCCCGAAGACTGGTGGCGTGCCGCCCAAGAAGCCATTCGCGGAGCGCTGGCGGCTTCTCCTGAACCGCGCGAGGAGATTGCAGGCATTGGCTTGACCGGCCAGATGCACGGTGCCGTCATGCTGGACGAGAACGGAGCTGTGCTGCGTCCGTCGCTCATCTGGTGCGACACGCGCACCCAACCCGAGTGTGACTGGCTGCACGCAAAGATTGGCTACGAGCGGATGATTGAGCTCACCTGTAATCCAGCCCTGCCTAACTTCACGCTGACGAAACTGCTGTGGGTGAAAACGCATGAGCCTGAGGTCTTCGCGAAGATTCGACACATCCTGTGCCCCAAGGACTATGTGCGCTATCGGCTTACCGGTGAGTTTGCCATTGATGTGCAGGAAGCAAGTGGAACGCTGTTGCTCGACGTGACGCATCGCCGCTGGTCGAAGGAAGTTGCTGAGGCGGCAGGTATTCCTGAGAGCTGGCTGCCCAGGGTGTACGAGTCGCCGGAAGTCTGCGCGCGCATCTCAGAGAAGGCCGCAGGACTAACGGGCGTGAAGACTGGAACGCCAGTTGTGGCCGGAGCGGGAGACCAGGGGGCGGGGGCTGTGGGCATGGGGATATTGCAGCCCGGTAGTGTCTCGGCGACGATTGGGACTTCCGGTGTGGTATTTGCAGCCACAGCTTTGCCGACGAAAGATCCAAAGGGACGGCTGCACACGTTCTGCCATGCTGTTCCAGGTGTCTGGCATGTGATGGGAGTGACGCAGTCCGCGGGGCAGAGCTTCCGATGGTTGAAGGAGACTTTCTTCGCGGGTGAAAGTTACGACGCACTGACGGCGGCAGCAGAGAAAGTTCCCGCGGGTAGCGATGGTTTGGAATGGGCGCCCTATCTGCTGGGCGAGCGTACTCCACATCTTGATCCGGAAGTGCGCGCGGCCTTTGCCTGCATTGGACCTACGCATACGGCGGCGCATTTTGTGCGCGCTGTGCTGGAAGGTGTGGCTTATTCACTGCAGGATACTTTCACTCTTTTCGCGGAGCTTGGCATTCCGGTGAGCGCGGTGCGGCTGGGCGGCGGCGGCGCGCGCGGACCACTGTGGCGGCGGATTCAGGCAGGTGTTTATGGACAGGCCGTTGAAGTTCTTACGGCTGAAGAGGGCGGCGCGTTTGGCTGCGCGTTGATGGCCGGTGTGGGGATCGGGCACTGGGCGAATTTGGATGCGGCTTGTGGTGAGGCCATTGAAGTGGCGCAACGCATTGAACCCGATGCGGCTGACCTTGCCGCGTACAAGACTGGCTATGCACACTGGCGCAAACTCTATCCCGCTCTCAGGACTCTCCACGACTAGCGAGTGCAGGAGTGCACAACCGAAGGGCGATGCATTAGGCTTTCATTCAATTGAATGGGGGCTTCATGCATCGTCTTTCTTTTTGCCTTGGAACAGTAGTACTTTGTGTTGCCGCATGTGCGGTGGCGAAAGCCAACACAGCTCCGACTTGTGCGGATTTGCACCTGATTCCCGCGCCGCGGGAGTGCACGGCAGTTGAGTCGATTGCCCTGGATGCCGCAGGCGTGAGGATTGAAGCGGACAAGAATGCAGACGATGCTTTCGCCGCGAGCGATCTGACCGATGCATTGAAGAGCACGGGCGTATCCGCGACGGAGCATGGGGTGCGTATCCACCTGCTGCGTGCCGATACCCGCGATGCGAAAGATCTGCTAGCACACAACAAGCTGGCCTTTGATTCTGCTTCACACGACGAAGGCTACGTGATTGTCCCCGATGGTAAGCATGGCCTCGCCGTTATTGGGGAGACTCCGGCGGGACTGTTCTATGGCGCGCAGACGGTGAAGCAACTGATTCGCGGCACGGGAAAAGATGCGGTACTGCTTGCCCCAACTCTTCGTGATTGGCCGGCAATGCCGAACCGGGGAATTTCTGACGATTGGTCGCGTGGTCCGTTGCCGAAGATGGAGTTTTTGAAGCGGGAAGTCAGAACTTTGGCGGCGTATAAGTACAACATTTTCTCACCATATTTCGAGCATACGTTCGCATACAGCTCAACTTCTGTAGCGGCATTCCCTGGAGGGGCGCTGACGCCGGACCAGGCGAAGGAGCTGGTGGCGTATGCGGCGAAGTTTCACATCATGGTGATTCCGGAGCAGGAGTCGTTCGGGCACCTGCACCATGTGCTGAAGTTCGAGGAGTATTCGCACCTTGGCGAAACGCCGCGCGGGTCGGTGCTTGCGCCGGGCGATCCAGGGACGCTGCCGCTAATTGGAAGCTGGTTCGGCGAGCTGGCCAAGGTGTTTCCCGCACCGTATGCGCACATTGGAGCGGACGAAACCTTTGAGCTGGGGCTGGGCCGGACGCGCAACGAGGTACAGCAGCAGGGGTTGGGGCGCGTGTATCTGGATTTTCTGGGGAAGATTCACGTGCAACTTGCGCCGTACCACAAGCGGCTTTTGTTCTGGGGCGATATTGCAGAGAACTCGCCGGAGCTTGTGGGGATTCTGCCCAAGGACATGATCGCGATCTCATGGCACTACGACGCGAAGCCAGACTTTACGAAGAACATTGAGCCATTCCTTAAGTCGGGTCTTGAGACATGGGTGGCGCCGGGTGTGAGCAACTGGAGCCGCGTGTATCCCAATAACAATGTGGCGCTTGGCAATATTCGCGCGTTTGTGCGGGACGGGCAGAAGATGGGCGCCAAGGGCATGCTGAACACCATATGGAACGACGACGGAGAAGGCATTTTCGACGAGGACTGGTTTGGGGTGCTGTTTGGCGCAGCTGCGAGCTGGCAACAGGGCGAGAGTTCAGAACAGAGGTTTATCGACTCGTATGCGCAGGCTTTTCATAACGATGCATCGGGCAAGCTGAGCCAGGCGCAGGTGGCCATGATGGCCGCGCATGCGGCGCTCAATAAGGCCGGGCTCAACGACGGACAGGATGAGCTGTTCTGGGTGGATCCGTTTTCACAGGAAGGCGAGGCAGTAGCCACCAAACTGATGCCAGTTGCCTCTGAGGTGCGCATGGATGCCGAGCGGGCCATTACGCTGATCGCGCAGGCACGCGCAGACGCGAAGGCGTCGGGTGCGACGCTTACCAACGAGCAGGCCATCGATGCACTGGAGTTGGGCGCCCGGCGTATGGACTTTATTGGAATGAAGTTTGAGTCGGCTGCCGACTGCGTGACGCTCTACAAGCAGGCGCAGGCTCTGGCTGGCGATAAGACGCGCTGGAGTGAGGTGGACAATCTGCTGGAGACGATTGGTTCAGCGAATGGACGGATGGAGGACATTCGCGATGGGTACGCGCTGATTGGGCAACTCTACGAAAAGGCGTGGCTTGCAGATGAGCGCCCGTACTGGCTGCCGAACAACATGGCGAGGTACCACATGAACACGCAGATGTGGATTCATCGTGGGCAGAAGTTCGATGTGCTGCGCGATCACTGGTATGACACGCACACGCTACCCTCGCTGGAGGAGGCGGGATTACCGGCGAATTGATGAGGAATTTGTAGTCAAACCGGCATGAAACGGCCACTCAGAGGTGGCCGTTTTTCATGCGAATTTGTGGAATGCGGAAATGGTGAGAAATTAGTCGCAGTTTGTGTGCGGTTTGGCCAAGAAAAAGTGGAATGTTCCCTTTCAGGTCAACTTTGCATTGCATGCAGCCGCCACTCGCTTTTCGCTCGCAAGAGGGTTGTGGATCCCCCGGTTTCAAAATCGAGACCGCGGGTGACCGCAGCGTGGGGCATTTGCGGACGCCCGCTCATCGCTTCAACCGTTCCCAAAATGCAAGGCCCGCATTTTTGGGACTCCGTCCTGCGCTATGAATGGGGAACAGCTTCTGTTGTCCTGGTGGAGCGTTTGGGCGTTGCGCGGGCCACCTGACCTCGTATCTGTGGTGATGGAAATCCCATTGGAATTACTGGAGCGTGTATCGTGCGCGGATCTCGTACGTTGATCCACTGGGCGCCCAGTGGATCAACGTACGAGATCCGCGCACGATACACGCTCCAGTAATTCCAATGGGATTTCCATCACC
>JAGWSG010000129.1 GCA_028876335.1 Acidobacteriota bacterium | reverse complement strand
CACAGTCGCATGTCGCACAACAGGCCGCTTGCAACAAGCAGCTCGAAGTCGAGTTATAACGATATGGTCCTGGCCGGGCAGGCTGCATGGGAGCCGGACTTCTGGGGCCAAGTGCGACGCAGCGTGGAGGCAGCAACAGCCAATGCGCAGGCAAGCGCGGCTGATGCGGCCGTGGTAGAACTGAGCCTTCACGCAGAACTGGCACAGTATTACTTCGCAGTGCGTGGTCTGGACTCGCAAAGCCAACTTCTGCAATCGACAGTTAGCGACTACGAGCACCAACTGACTTTAACCGAAGAACGCCTTAAGGGCGGAGTGGCCACCGAGGCTGACGTGGCGCAGGCCAACACTTTGCTTGAGACCGTGCGAGCCCAGTTGATTGACGTGCAACAGGCGCGCTCCCAGTTTGAGCACGCAATTGCGACGTTGATCAATCAGCCCGCGGCTCAGTTTTCGCTTGCCCCTGCACCACTTGATTTGGCGTTGCCGGCAGTGCCGATTGGCGTGCCTTCTCAGCTTGCTGAACGCAGGCCAGACGTAGCCGCTGCGGAACGTCGTGCAGCCACAGCCAATGCGCAGATTGGGATAGCGATCAGCGCATTCTATCCAACGATTTCGCTGGGTGGTGTCGGCGGATTTGAGAGCGCGCACGGAGGAACCTGGATTCAGGGACCGAGCGCATTGTGGAGTCTTGGCGCGCAGGCAACGGAGCTGCTCTTCGATGCGGGACGACGCCATGCGTTAACGGATGCTGCCCGGCACAACTTTGAGGTACAGTCTGCAAACTACAAGGCGACTGTGCTGGCCGCATTCAACGAAGTGGAGGACCGGCTGTCGGATTTGCGCATCCTAGAACAGGAAAGCGCGGCGGAGCAGAAGGCCGTGGATGCCGCGCAGCACTCGCTGGATTTATCGAACCAGCGCTACAAGGGCGGCGTAACGAGCTATCTGGAAGTGCTGACGGCAGAGAGCGCGCTCTTGCAGAATCGGCGCACCGCTACGGAGTTGCAGACGAGGCGCTTTGTTGCGAGTGTGGGGCTTGTACGTGCACTGGGCGGCAGCTGGGATGTAACGCAGTTGCCGAAGTAAGGCAAGTTCGCCAGATTTTGCTGAGTATCCGGCCCAATCCATTCGTCACTCTTTGATGTGATCCTAAATACTGAAACTCATCAGAGTGCAGACCAATATGTATCGGCGCTGCCGGATTCCTTGGCTCCTGCATTCCAGTGCGGCAGACGGGGAGGTTTCGATGATTCGTCCCTTCGCGGTGTGCCTTGGTATTTTTGCATCGGCTCTTGCATCTCTAATCGTCGTATCGATCTATGTAGCCCCTCACGGCTGGTTCTCTTTTAACCCAAGCAATCTTAAAGATGCGTGGTTTTGGGGCGTGGGCGTCTCGGTCTCACTGCTCATTCTGGCGTTTGGTTTAGTGCTCGGTAGAAATGGTGAATCCGGACTGAGTTGGCCCTGGCCGGTCATCATCATCGGAGTCAGCGCCACGCAGTTGTTTGACCTCCGAGAATATTCCAGCTCGACGGAGTGGGTCCAATACGTGGAAGTATTGTTCCTGGTTTTGCTTCAGCTCGTTGTCACCGCCTTCTTTTTCATTCCTGCTGAGAGGCAGCTGCGTGTACTGCGTTCCACTACTTCTCGTGGAGTGCTGATTGCGGTTAGCGCGATTGGTGGAGTGATGGTGTTGGCGAGTTGCGTGGCGCATGCCACGTTCTCTTCGATAGAAGATATGAATACGAGTGTGCCGGGCTGGCATATCCTTACCGGAAAATCTCCGTGGGTTACTGGTATCTACAATGTAGCGGTCACGGAAGATGGCCTTAACTTCCCTTGGTTTCATGCACTCTATACGCCCTGGAGTTACCTCAACTATCTTCTGGCCCTAATATCGTCGTTGGCTTTGCTGGTGTTGCTTGTTGTATATAGGGGTTCTATCAGGTCGATTGCCAGCCTCAAGCATTTTCCGATTCTTGCTGTTGTGTTGTGCTTCAGCATGTTTTGGAGCTACACGGATATTTTCTGGGGCTGGCATTTCGAATTAGGTCCGATCAAGTGGATGGCTGCGCTGGGAACTGCGCTCTGGGCTTGCTCGCAAATAATTGCATTCGTATTGCTCATACCAATTGCCAGAGGAATTCATGATGTCCGCATGCAAACGTTACTTCTTCTGATGCTGCCGTTTGCGATCTTCAATGTCTTCTTATTCCCAGCCTATGGTCTATTTATCCGTGACACGCTTGATCTTCCCGGACTTGCGGTGTTCTTGCTTGGACTGCAATTGGAATGCTGGGTATGCCTGGCTATGGTTTTAATTGGATTGCCCGAGAGAACTTTGAAAACTCAGCAAGTTGCGGAATTTAGTGCTCCAACGCAACTCAAAGCCTGATTGCGAAATTCAGATTCCCTCGCCCATCGAGACGTATTCATTCACCTGGCTGAGTTCCATGCGATATGCGCTGCGCTCGGCTTCCTCCATCGCGAAATTTACTTTTTCACTCGCATGTGTGCCGAGGCGGCTCTCGAGTTCTTCGACGCGCGCGGAGAGTGCGATGAGCGCGTCTGAGAGCGGGTCCTTGATATCGTGCGGATCGGTGATGAGGATGCGCTCGCCATTTCGATAGACGATGTGTGCAGGTACGCCGACGACGGTCGAATTGGGTGGCACGTCTGTGAGCACAACGGAACCCGCGCCGACGCGTGAGTTTTCGCCAACTGTAATATTGCCCAGAACGTTAGCGTTGTTGCCGATGAAGACGTTATCGCAGATGGTGGGGTGGCGCTTGCCGTGTTGCTTGCCTGTGCCGCCGAGAGTCACGCCCTGATAGATGGTGACGCCACTGCCGACGATTGCCGTTTCACCGATCACGACGCCTGTGGCGTGATCGATAAAGAGACGACGACCGAGCAATGCGCCGGGATGAATGTCCACACCGGTGAAGAACCGGGCGACCTGGGAAAGAATGCGTGCGGGCAGGCGCAGATGCATCCTCCAAAGGCGATGGCTGACGCGATGAAACCAGACAGCCCACAAGCCCGGATAGCAAAGCAAGATTTCAATCCATGAGCGCGCAGCGGGGTCGCGCTCCATTACGGATCTAACATCTTCACGAATGCGATCAAACATGGGTTGCCATCTTTCAAACGGGCCGGCAGCGCTTGTTGGCACAACCGGCCACCGTGTGGAATTACATTGTGACAGGTTGCGTGGGAATTGCCAGAGCTTCCTGACGCAGTGAATCGAAGAGCACGGAAGACAGATAGCGCTCGCCGAAGCTGGGCAGGATAACTACGATCAGTTTGCCGGCATTCTCAGGCCGTGCGGCTACCTTGAGCGCCGCGGCAACGGCCGCACCGGAGCTGATGCCGACAAAAAGGCCCTCTTCCTTGGGAAGACGACGCGCCATTTCGACGGACTCGTCGTTGGTGACCTGAATAACTTCGTCAATGAGCTTGGTATCGAGAATGCTGGGAACAAAGCCCGCGCCGATGCCTTGAATCTTGTGCGGGCCGGGCTTTCCCCCGCTAAGCACGGGGCTGTCAGTTGGTTCAACCGCAATGGTCTTGAACTCGGGCTTCTTTGCCTTAATGAATTTTGAAATGCCGGTCAGTGTTCCGCCTGTGCCAACGCCGCTAACAAGGATATCGGCCTTACCGTCGGTGTCTTCCCAGATTTCAGGGCCGGTGGTGTGCTCGTGAATGGCCGGGTTGGCAGGGTTGTCAAACTGCTGCAACACGTAGCCGTTGGGGGTGGACGCAAGAATTTCATTGGCCTTATTGATGGCGCCCTTCATGCCATTCGGGCCCGGCGTGAGAACCAATTCGGCTCCGAGTGCGCGAAGAAGGACGCGGCGCTCCACGCTCATCGTGTCCGGCATGGTGAGGATGATCTTGTATCCCTTGACGGCCGCGACGAACGCGAGCGCGATGCCGGTGTTGCCGCTGGTGGGTTCAATGAGGACCGTTTCACCGGGCTTGATTTTGCCGCGCCGTTCCGCGTCTTCAATCATGGCAAAACCAATGCGGTCTTTCACGCTGGCCATGGGATTCTGGCTTTCCAGCTTGACTACTACGGTCGCCGGCAAACCAGCCGACACACGGTTGAGCTTCACCAGAGGTGTGTGCCCAATCAATTCAGTCACATTCGCGGCAATACGCGCCATCGTTGTCTCCTTGTTAGGGGTCCGCGAAAGGACGCGGGCCATTGCGGTCAATTAACACTGTCTAGGGTGGATTGGCGGTTCAACCGCCGGGAAGAGATGCGTTGCGCCGCAACATGGCGCAGAAGTGCATCGCGGCATACACCAGGGCGGCGCTAGCGACATCGACGCATGCCAACAGCGTAGACGCCTCCGGCTGGATTTGGCAACCGCAATGCCCGAATGGAGCTGACTTTGGTGCAGACTTTGGTGTGGGATAAAGCTGGTCAGGCCGGCTTTGGAGCCCGGTTGAGGCGCCAGATCATGGCATTCAGGCTAAAGGCGAAGCTGACCCAGGCAAGGTAGGGGATGAGCAGGCCAGCGGCAAAAGGGTCAACGAGGGCGAAGAAGCCCATGGTGGCCGCAATGGCCAGCCACAGGAAAAACATCTCAATCACGGCGATGCCTAATGCATGGCGGCGAAAGAAGATCCAGCTCCAGGCGAGGTTCAGAGCCAATTGCACCACAAAGAGCGCGTGGCAGACAGCTTTGAGCTCTGAAGGTGGCGCGGAATCAATTCGCCAGACAGCCACGGCCATCAGGATGTAGAGCAGTGTCCATACGGGACCGAAGACTTTGTCCGGCGGGTTGAAGGCGGGTTTACGCAGACCGCGATACCAGGTGTGGATCTCCGGTGCGGTCCAGCGCGCGCCAATGGCACCTACGCCGAGGCAAAGGAAAATCCAGGCTGCGAGGTTGATCCAATTCATAAAGTCAGTCTCCAGCGTAGAGCCGCTCAGCGTTTCTTTGTTGTGGGGCGCGGTCGAGTTTGTTGCGGAGTTTCCGCCGGGCAAGGACGCCCATTACACAGTGCACCTGTAATTCCCTTGCCCTCCGTGATGGTGTAAATGCGGTCGGCGTGAGGCAGTCGTTCCTTCTCGTGAAAACCTGAGGGCCAATGAATCTCAACAAAGCCGGCATCGGTTGATGCTCCGAGGCCAAAGTGAACGCGCGGGTCATTCGAAGAAATATAGCTGCCGCTGCTCAGTACGTCGCCCCGCTGATGAATACCATGGGCGGAAAGGAAAACGACTGCACCGACGGCATCTCTCGGGCTCTTTGGCCCGCCTACGAGTTTCAATTCGACCCAGTGGTTGTGGTCGTTATCGACATTTCTCAGCAGTACGGGCGGGCCGTCAATGGGACTGAGGACAACATCAATCTTGCCGTCATTGAAAAGATCGCCGAATGCTGCGCCACGCGCTGAAAGCACATCCGCCAGCCCGGTTCCTTTGACGGAAGGAACAGGAGCAAAGCGGCCATCCTTGAGGTTGCGGTAGAGCAATGGGCGCTGAGCATAGGTAGATCCCCAATCAGACTTGTCGGCAACCGGAAAGACGTGCCCATTGGCGATGAAAAGGTCATTCCAGCCATCATTGTCAAAGTCGAGGAACGCCGTTCCCCAGCTGAGAAATGGAATGGAAGTTTCGCCAATGCCGGAGCGATAGCTGACGTCAGTAAATGCAGCGTCGCCATCATTGCGAAAGAGAACCTTGCTGTCATCGGCAAAATCAGTAATCAGCAGATCAAGACGACCGTTGTTGAGGTAATCTCCCGTCGCGATGCCCATTCCGGCCACTTCGCGGCCGTCCTTATTCAGGGCAATGCCGGACATATAGCTTTCATCCGCAAAAGTGCCGTTGCCTTTGTTGCGATAGAAATAGTTCGGAGTGGAGTCATCGGCAACGATGAGATCAATTTTTCCGTCATCGTCCACATCGGCAAAGATAGCTGTGAGTCCGAAGTACTTATTTTTGTCGGCCACTTCGGCCTTTTCGCTTACGTCGGTAAATGTTCCATCTCCATTGTTATGAAAGAGATGATCGGGTTCGCCCTCAAGGCCTCGCGGACCGCAGGTGAGGTTTCCGATGCCACGATAAGCGCAATCTGCGTAGCCCACAACCGCGCTGCGCGGATAGGGCAGGCGATTCAAATCGAAGTGAACGTAGCCGGAGACAAAAAGATCGAGGCGGCCATCCCCGTCATAATCACCGAAGCTGGCTCCTGCTGACCAGTTGCCCAGCGTGACACCTGCCTTCTCCGCCACATCGGTAAATGTTCCGTCGTGATTGTTGTGGTAGAGGCGGTTCTTACCGTAATTGGCGACAAAGATGTCGGGCCAGCCGTCGTTGTCAAAATCGCCGACAGTGACGCCGAAGCCCCAGCGATCATTGGCCACTCCAGCTTTCTGTGTCACATCAGTGAACGTTCCATCGTGATTGTTATGAAAGAGTGCCGCGTGAGGCGGTGTGGCCTTACCGCTGAGCGCGTCGAAAGTTGAGCCATTGACCAGGTAAATGTCGAGCCAGCCGTCGTTGTCGTAATCGAGCAGCGCGACACCGGAACCGTTGGACTCGAGGATGAAGGTTTTTTCGGGGCCGCCCATCACGTGGCGCCAGCCGGCGAGGCCAGCTTGCTTTGTGATGTCCTGAAAGACGATAGGGCCCTTATCGACAAATCCACCGGCAGTGATGGGGCGCCCTTCGGCGTCTTTTTCGGCTGGGTGAGCCGCACCTGTGGACATTGTGTTCTGGGCAAGGGCAATTGCACCGAAGAACGTGCAGGCGCTTACTGCAACTGCCGCAAGCCTGCGAACGCGTTTAAACCGCACGAATTGCCCTCCGAAGAACGTTTCGTTCGCAATGGTATCGCAGAAAAGGCATCACGGCACAGTTTGGAACGCCAGCACGTTATATCCTGAAATGTTGCCCCGGTTGTGCGCGGCTCTTTGTTCCGGCCTCGCGCCCCGTGGCGTAAAAAGCTATGAGTTCGAACATGATTGCCATTCATCTGCCTGACGGCTCTATTCGTGAAGTGCCGCAGGGCACGACCCCACTGGACATTGCCAATTCCATTTCACCGCGTTTGGCAGCTGCGGCGGTTGTGGCGCGCGTAACCCCTTTGGCTGCCGAAACCACTGCCAAGAGCGAGACGAAAGACGCGGATTCAACCGAAGCGGCCATGTATGCCGCTGAAGATGCAACCGCGCCGCGTCTTGTGGATCTGGCGACGCCGTTGAAAGCCGACGCGAAGCTTGAGCTGCTGAAGGAAGGCGACACGGACGCGCTGAAAGTGGTGCGCCACTCGGCCGCGCACGTCATGGCTACGGCGGTACTGGAGCTGTTCCCAGAAACGAAGCTGGGACACGGTCCTGCGACGGATTCGGGGTTCTTCTACGACTTCTATCGCGAAAAGCCATTTACGCCGGAAGACCTGGAAGCCATTGAGAAGCGTATGGCTGAAGTAGTCGCGCGCGACGAGAAGTTCGAGCGCATCTATGAGCCGCGCGAGCAGGCATTAGCCGAATTCGAGAAGGACGGCGACTTCATGAAGTCACACTTTGTGACGCGCTTTACCAAGCCGGGCGCAGAGGTGAGCTTTTATCGCAATGGCAAGTTCGTAGACTTTTGCCGCGGGCCGCATGTGCCCTCAACAGGCCGTGTGAAGGCCGTGAAGGTGACCAAGGTTGCCGGTGCGTACTGGCTGGGCGACGAAAAGAATCCACAACTGCAGCGCATTTACGGTACGGCGTTCTTCTCCAAGAAGGACATGGATGCCTACTTTACGCAGCTTGAAGAAGCAGCGAAGCGCGACCATCGCGTACTGGGCAAGCAGTTGGACCTGTTCAGCATTCAGGAGATTGCCGGAGCGGGCCTGATCTTCTGGCATCCGAAGGGTTCCATCATTCGCAAGGTGATGGAAGACTGGATGCGCGACGAGTGCCTGCGCCGCGGCTATCAACTTGTGTTTACACCGCACGTAATGCGCCGCGAGCTGTGGAAGATCAGCGGCCACGAGGGCTTTTATGCCGGCAATATGTATGCACCGATGGAGCTGGACGATGCCGAATACCGGCTGAAGCCGATGAACTGCCCCGGCCATATTCTCATCTACCGTAATTCGCCGAAGAGCTATCGCGACCTGCCGGCGCGTTATGCGGAGCTGGGCAATGTGTATCGCTATGAGCGCTCAGGCACCATGCATGGGCTGCTGCGAGTGCGCGGCTTTACGCAGGACGATGCGCACATCTTCTGTATGCCTTCGCAGATTGAAGGCGAAGTGGCGGCGTGCATCGACTTTGCCGAGGCTGTGCTGAAGACGTTTGGCTTCTCGGAATACAAGGTTGAATTGTCGACCTGGGATCCGAAAGATCGCGAGCATTACGCGGGTTCCGATGAGAATTGGGAACTTGCCATTCGCTCGCTCGACAATGTGCTCACGCGGAAGGGCATTCCGTACAAGACGATTCCCGGCGAGGCGGCGTTCTACGGGCCCAAGATCGATGTGAAGCTTGTCGACGTGCTGGGCCGTCTGTGGCAGCTCTCGACGGTGCAGTTCGACTTCAACCTGCCGGCGCGGTTTGAGCTGGAGTACGTGGGCGAAGATGGAGAGCGGCATCAGCCGGTTATGGTGCATCGCGCGCTGTTCGGCTCGGTCGAGCGATTCTTCGGCGTGCTGATTGAGCACTACGCAGGTGCGTTTCCACTGTGGCTTGCGCCGGTGCAGGTGGGCCTTGTGCCTATCAGCGAGCGGCATGCGGCCTACGCAGAGAAGGTGGCCGAAGAACTGAAGACAGCAGGTTTCCGTGTGGAGACCGATGTGCGCAACGAGAAAATGAACGCGAAGATCCGCGACTTTGCCAACCAGAAGACTCCGTATATTCTTGTCTTCGGCGACAAGGAAGAGCAGGCAGGAGCGGTGAGCGTGCGTACGCGTGGCAAGGGCGATCAGGGCAGTGTGCCACTGGCGGAGTTCATCGCCAAGGCAAAGGGGTTGGTGGAGAGCCAGTCGACGGACCTTTAGCCCTTTCTTCAAATATGATGGCCCTCTCACGATTGAGCGGGCCATTTTTCTTCAATCGACTTCATCAGGTCTATGCGTTGATGGCCATTCCTTCGACCGCGGCGTAGGCGTCCAGCATGGATTCACTGAGTGTGGGGTGCGCGTGGATGGTGAACATGAGTTCGTCCACGGTGCCTTCGAGTTCCATGACGGCGATGGCCTCGGCAATGAGTTCCGTAGCTGAGGGGCCGATGATATGCACGCCGAGAATCTCACCATACTTGGCGTCGGCGACGATTTTCACGAAGCCATCGTGATTGCCGACGATGGTTGCCTTTGAGTTGCCCGCGAAAGGAAACTTGCCGACTTTGACTTCGTAGCCTTTTTCTTTGGCCTGGGCTTCGGTGAGTCCTGCAGAACCGATTTGCGGTTCAGAATACGTGCAGCCGGGGATGCGGTCGCGGCGAACGGGGCGGAAAGTGCGGCCAGCAATTTTGGTGACAGCAACAATGCCGCTCATGCCGCCGACGTGCGCGAGTTGCGGAAGGCCGGCGACGATGTCACCAACGGCGTAGACGCCGGGCTCAGCGGTTTCATGCGCTTCATTGACTTTGATGAAGCCACGGTCGAGCTCGACGCGGGTCTTGTCGAGGCCCACGTCTCCGGTGCGTGGCGCGCGTCCCACCGCGACCAGAACCTTGTCGGCTTCCTTCTCGACTGTCTTGCCGTTGGCGGTGGTCCACGTGACTTTCACACCGGTTTCGGTCTTCTCAATCTTTTCGACCTTGCAACTTGTGTTTACGTCTATACCGCGTTTCTTGAAGAGGCGCATGAGTTCCTTGGAGATGTCTTCGTCTTCAACGGGTGCAATGCGCGGCAGGAATTCAACGATGGTGACGTCCGAGCCGAAGCTCTTGAAGATGGAACCGAACTCGAGGCCGACGGCGCCGGCGCCGATGACAATGAGGGATTTGGGGACTTCGGGAACGGACAGCATCTCAATGTTGGTGAGGATGCGGTCGTCGGGCTTCAGGCCAAATATCATCTTGGCTTCAGAACCGGTGGCGACGATGACGTTCTTCGCCTGCACGCTGGCAGCTGCGCCATCTGGTGTATTGCTGAGAGCGACAGTGTGAATGCCGTCTTTTGCTGGGCCGGTAAGGCGGCCGTACCCGCGCACAACCGTGACTTTGTTCTTCTTCATCAGGAACTCAAGGCCCTTGGTGTGCTTGTTGACGATTGTGGTTTTGCGCTTTTGCACGCTCTCCCAGTTCAGGGTGCGGCCGTCGACGTTGTCGATGCCGTAGTCGGCGGCGTGCTTCAGGTGGTCCCAGAGCTCTGCGTTGAAGAGCAGGGCTTTGGTGGGAATGCAACCGACGTGGAGGCAGGTTCCGCCTAGGACGTCGACCGATTCAATGAGCGCGGTTTTCAGGCCGAGCTGGCCGGCGCGAATGGCCGCGGTGTATCCGGCGGGACCGCTTCCGATGATGGCGACGTCGTAGATGGGCTGTGCGGCTGCTTCGGGCATGAAGGGACTCCGTTCTGGCGGCGCGTGCGATGAAGTGCGGACACCGCGATGACACTCATCAGTTTACTGGTTTGCGATGCGCGGACTGTGACGGCGGTTTCAAAGCTGCGACTGGACGAGTTCGGCTGCGGCGTGGATCGTTGCGGGTTCATCGCCGAAGGACTCGAACCAGTGCACATCCGGCTCGCGGCGGAACCAGGTCATCTGGCGCTTGGCGTAGTTGCGGTGGCCTTGTTGGGCGGCGGCAAGAGCCTCGACCTCTCCCATCGTGTCCATCAGCACCGCGAGGGCTTGCCGATAACCGAGCGAATCAAGCGCTTTCACCCGGCCGTAGCGCTCCAGCAGGCCAAGTGACTCATCCACGAGCCCCGCAGCAAACATCGCTGCGCACCGTGCATTGATCCGCTCATACAACTTCTCTCGCGGAGGATTCAGCCCAACCCGCAGCAGCCGAAACCCCGTCAGAGGATCCCGATTCTCTTCCTCATCCTGGAGTAGGTCGGACATCGGACGGCCTCCTGCCAGGCACACCTCAATGGCACGGATCAATTTCGGCAGATCGTTGGCGTGAATGCGCTGGGCCGATGCAGGATCAAGCCTGTTCAGCATGCGATGGAGCCAGTTCTCGCCATGGCGCGCCGCGCTTTGACGCAGCCGTTCGCGCAGCTCGTCCTGTCTTGCAGGACCCGCAAAGAGGCCCTCCGTCAGCGCGCGCAAGTAGAGCCCCGTTCCGCCTGTCACAATCGGCAAGCGGCCGCGCTGCGCAATGTCACGCATCGCAGCCCGCGCCCTCCTGCTGTAGTCTCCCGCGGTAAACGGCTCATTGGGTTCGGCAACATCGATCAGGTAATGCGGCGCCTGTGCCCGCTCCTCGTGCGTGGGCTTGGCGGAGCCGATGTCCATACCGCGGTAAACCGCAACCGAGTCGCAACTGACGATTTCGCCGTGGAAGCGCGCGGCGAGGGCGAGCGAGAGTGCGGTCTTGCCACTGGCTGTGGGACCGAGGAGCAAGACGGCGAGCGGCAGTGGCGGGTTGGGCGCGTGCGGAAGGGTTGGAGGCATGCGATTCTGAGGCCTGAAACACCATGCTAGAGCAAGAGGTGGGCCGACGCCCGTGGTGGACGCTGTGAGCGGTTGTCGCGCCTGCTTTGCTCTGGCGTTCGCTTCAATTTGAGCCAAAATGATCCGATTCGACGCAGAAACCGTGATTTTTTGCACGAAAACCGAGAGATTTTGCGTTATTTTGACCCGGATTGTCGAGGGTATGAAGTGCACACTGCCTGTTCATCTATTTGTTTAAGTTGATGTATTTAAGCATCTTAGTTCGATTCATTACCTCAGAATTTTGCCTGATATATGTAGCGGTTTCGGGAGGGGGGTGGGGTGCAGAGCAACTCCCGATGAACAGGGCGTTTTGACGGCTGTGCCGGGTGGCCCTTTCCTTGGAGCAAAAGGCCAGGCAGGCTGAGCTTGCTCCGTACCGTGCTCTTTCGCGAACTGCGGCCCCCCTGGGCTTTGACTTCCCAGCCGGTTCAGACCAGCGGCTGGGTTCAGTGTGAGGCGGAAGCGGGAAATTCTGTGCAACCGGAGTTGTTGAGCGGTGCCGCTGCGTTTGTTCTTATTGCGTGGCACTCTGCCGGCGGCGCTCCGCGCTTGCTTTCATGATGTCGCTCATGTCGGCGACGGGGCGAATGTCAAAGATGCTGCCGTATTTGATGGAGGGATGCTGCGACATGAGCTGGACGGCGTGGTTCATGTCGCGCGCCTCGAGGATGAGAATGCCGCCGAGCTGTTCCTTGGTTTCGGTAAAGGGGCCGTCGGTTGTGGTGACTTTGCCGTCTTTCCAGAGGACGGTCATGGCGTCTTCGGCGGGATGGAGGCCTTCGCCGCCGGCCCAATGTCCGTTGGCGCGCAGATGGTCGTCGTAAGCGAAGCAGGCGTCGAACATTTCGTTTTGTTCCTGCTCGGTGCGGCTTTCGAGTGCGTCTTTGTTGTAGTAACCCAGACAGATGTACTTCATGGTTTTCTCTCCTGTGAGTGGGAAGCTCGATGGCGTTCATTCGGCGAGGAAGATACCTCAGGGCCTAAAGGCCGGACGATTTTATTGGCCTTTTCGGCACGACTGAAGTCGTGCCCTGACACTTCTTGCCTCTCCGTTAATTTCTTCTGGAGCCTATAAAGCCCCAGTGTTTATTTTTTGCGTTTACGGCCCGGCTAAAGCCGTGCCCTTATTACAAAGCACAAACACATTGTTTTTTCAGCAAGCTGTGAAGCCGTGCGCTGACACGTCACGGAGGCCTTGTCCGGTTATTGCTCGGGCGCGGGGAAGAAGAGGAGTTCGCGGACTTCGCCGGGGATGTCGCAGGCGATGGCGCCCTTCTTTGCCCAGCGGAGCGCCTCTTCCATGTCGGCGCATTCGAGGATCCAGAAGCCACCCATGTGCTCTTTGGTTTCGGTGTAGGGGCCGTCGGTGACGAGGACGTTGCCGCTGGACTGTTTGCGGAGTGTTTTGGCGCTGGCGGGCGGGGCGATGCCGCAGGCGAATTTGCGGACGCCGGCGTGGATCATTTCGCGGTTGAGGGCGTGGATTTCTTCCATCATGGCTTCAGTGACGGTGGAGGGATCGAAGTTGTCAGGCATGTAATTGCAGACGAGGTATTGGGGCATGGGTTTCTCTCCTTGGGGCGTGTGGATTGTTTTCGATGAGGCGTTTCCTGTTCACTCAGGAGCCGTGATTCATCGTTCTTCTGTCCTATAGTCGTTGGGGGGATGGGAAATCGACAGGCTGGGAATATTTATTTTGAATTTTTTGGCAGACCGGATTTGCCGAGTTGAAACCTGCCAGATGCGTACATACAAACTTGATAGTTGTACATACAGATGCTAGAGTGGGTGTAGGAGAATATAGCCATGCCAGAGGCGAGAGTGCGAACGGTTCACAAGAATTTCCGTCTTGATCCGGGGCAGATTGCGCGGGCGCAGAAGGCGCTGGGCGCGGCGACTGAGACGGAGACGATTGTGCGGGCGCTGGAGCATGTGATTTCAGAGGCGGAGCGCAACCGGGTGACGGTGCAGGCCAATCAGCGATTTCTGAAGAGTGGGATTGCGATTGAGGATGTGTTCGGCAGTTTGACGGAATAAAGATGCCGATTCTGTTCGATTCCTCCGTGTATATTGCGGCGCTGCGTCCGGGCGGCAACCCCGAACTGGTTGCGCAGCGATGGGCGATGGAGTCTCCGCTGTGGCTGAGCTCGGTGGTGCTGGAGGAGCTTTATGTCGGCGCGAGACCCGGCGACCGGCGAGCGCTTGAAAAGCTGGAACGGGATTTTGAGAAGGCGGGGCGGCTGCTGGTTCCGAATTTGGGGGACTGGACGGCGGCGGGCAAGATGCTTGCGGCGATTGCCGAGAAGCATGGATACGAAACGATTGGCAGGGCTCGGCTAACGAATGACACGTTGATTGCGACGAGCGCGGCGCGGATGGGGATCAGGGTGGTGACCGTGAATGCGCGGGATTATGCATTGCTGGCGGGGTTTTGTGCTTTGCAGTGGGAGGCGCGGGGGTTGTGAGAGCCTGTGCTTGATTGATCGCTCCGCAATTAAACCGCATCATTTCCAAATGTATGCAAAATGGATTTCTGAATGGTTCTGCAATCGGGCTATTCCTGATTGAGCCATCCAATTTCTCGCAGTCTTTTTAGGGTTGCTGCCGTGGCTCCGCACTGTTTCAGGATGGCAGGTAGATCGTGCCCCTCGAATTCCCAATCGATGGCGAATGCCACGAAACCGTCGGCGACGGGCAACGATTCATGCGCGTGCTCTGTGATTGAGGATGCGGCTTGCCTTAGCATTTTCGAGCCGGGATTCCAATTCTCGGCAGCACTCATCCTTTCAACGAATTCTGTCATTTCAGGCTCGAAGTCTTCTTCGTTGAGCTCAATCCAAGGGTCCTGTCCCTTTGCGAGGACGATGCACATTTCCGAAACGGAATCGCCTTCCCTGGCGGGGATTACGCTAGGTAAATAGTTGGTAACGGATCGGAACGACAGCTCGACTGCCTGTAGCGGGGCGGTATGGTTGACCTGGCTCAGAGCTTCAATCGTGCAGGTGACAATTCGTTCTGAAAGTTTGGCGGCCAGTTCCTTCATGCTTGCCTTGGATCTGGCTGAGAATGCGGTATGTCGTGAGCCGTCTTCTCGAATATGAACGATGCGTACTAATTTGCCTGCATCCGAATAGGAATACTCGAGATCAAAACGGTACGGTGACTGACCTGGAGCCACCACCAAGGCCTTGCCACTCAGTATCCGGTTCTGCGACGTTTCGTACTCCTCAATTTCAATCCATGGAAAATATGGCTCCTGCATGATGCGACTCATCGCGCTCTTTCCGGTCGCACCTCCAATGTGGGAGCCACCGCCGTTGACACTGATCTTCTGATAAGTCCTGGGAATTCCGTCTTGCAGAGTCATACGGGCGTACTTCGAGACCACTTTGGTCTGGAGGCAGTATTCCAGATACTCCACTTCCTCATTGGCGTAGCGGTATACACCTTCCCAGTCAAAGTGATTGACGGTGTGGCCGGATGCCATGTGTACTGGACGTCCATTGGCATCGAGTCGATATCGATGATAGGAATTTATGCTCTCAGGCTGCTCCTGAAAGACGCGCCTTCCAGCGGCAAATTCTTGAGGCGTGTAGTTCTTTAGGTCAAAGAGCTCGCCGTTGGCGTATACGACTCGTTCTCCAAAATGTGAGGCGCTCTCTAATTCGGGGAAACGTTCGAAGGCCGCCTGCCAGCGGCTCCAAAGGTCACTGCGAAGTTCATCCAGACTGTCCACGGTGCAAGTATACGAGCGCCAAGATGGGCGGCTTGATAACTGGTGGGTTAGTTATCAGATAGAAGTTGCTACCAGCCATTCGCGCGCGAAGGCTGCTGAGCTAGCGACATGTCTGGCACCGAAGCTCGCGCTTTCATATCTATTATTTTGCTGATTGGCGCAAATTTTAATTAATGCCTAACTGTCGAATGCGTTCCTGGAGGAACTGGCGTTCGGATTCGTTCTGAGTCAGGGCGAGGGCTTTTTCGTAGGAGGATCGGGCTTCGTCCATTCGGCCGAGGCGGCGGCAGAGGTCGGCGCGGGCGGAGTGGGCGAGGTGGTAGTTGGAGAGCTGGTCGCTGAGAAGCAGGTTGTCAATGAGGGCGAGGCCGTGCTCGGGGCCCTGATCCATGGCGACGGCGACGGCGCGGTTGAGCTCGATGACCGGGGATGGCTGGAGCTCAAGCAGGCGATCGTAGAGCAGCGTTATCTGATGCCAGTCGGTTGTGGCGGTGCAGGCGCTTTCTGCGTGGACGGCGGCGATGGCGGCCTGGAGCGTGTAAGCGCCGAAGCGGTGGGAGCGGAGCGCGCTTTCTGTGAGCGCGATGCCTTCGGCGATGTGTTCGCCGTTCCAGAGGGCGCGGTTTTGATGCTCGAGGAGGATGAGTGAGCCGTCGGCGGTGGTGCGGGCGGCGCGGCGCGACTCCTGCAGGAGCATGAGGCCGAGGAGGCCGGTGACTTCAGGCTCGGGGAGCAGGCGAAGAAGGAGACGGCCGAGGCGGATGGCTTCGCGGCTGAGTTCGGCGCCGGTGGTTTCAGCCGAGTAACCGGCGTTGAAGATGAGGTAGACGACGAGAAGGACTGCGGCGAGGCGCGCGGGCAGCTCGGCGGTGGCAGGGACCTGATAGGGGAGGGCCTTGTCTCGAATGACGGCTTTGGCGCGTACGATGCGCTGGGCGAGTGTGGAGGGCGAGACGAGAAAGGCGCGGGCGATTTCTTCGGTGGTGAGGCCACAGATTTCGCGCAGGGTGAGGGCGACCTGGGCTTCGGGTGCCAATGCGGGGTGACAGCATGTGAAGATGAGGCGGAGGCGGTCGTCTTCGATTTCCTCTTCGAATGGGTCTTGTGGGAGCGGGGTTTGGTTGGCCTGCGCTTCGATGTGCATCGTGAGATCTCTTTCGACGCCGTCAAAGCGGGCGCGACGGCGGAGGACGTCGATGGCTTTGAAGCGGGCGGTCGAGATGAGCCAGGGGCGCGGGCTGGCGGGGATGCCGGTTTTGGGCCAGGACTCAAGTGCGGCGGCGAAGGCTTCGTGCATGGCTTCTTCGGCGAGGTCGAGGTCACCGAGGAGGCGGACGAGGGTGGCGAGGACACGGCCGGATTCGGAGCGGTAGAGGGAGTCGATGGTTTGGGCGATGGCTGGAGGTGGGGGTGGCATCAATGGCAAAGCTAGCAAAGGGGGGTGCGGGGGGCAAATAGGGGCGAGAGCCGTTTGTCGGGATAGAGGCTGGGCTGGGTTGCTTGTACACTGAAGAGTTCCCCGTTTGCGCGCAATTGCGCACAGGAGTGTCGCTCATGGCATCGGTTATTGTTCCCACAGCACCGTCTGAGTCGCGGCCCGGACGTTTTGGAATTTATGGCGGCCGGTATGTTCCGGAGACGCTGATGGCTGCGCTGGTTGAGCTGGAGCAGGAGTATGAGCGGGCGAAGGCTGATGCGGCGTTCCAGGCAGAGCTGGCAGATTTGCTGCACAATTTTGCGGGCAGGCCGACGCCGTTGTATTTTGCCAAGCGGCTGAGCGAGGAGCTTGGTGGAGCGAAGATCTACCTGAAGCGGGAAGACCTGCTACATACCGGCGCGCACAAGATTAACAACGCGCTGGGACAGGCACTGCTGGCAAAGCGCATGGGCAAGAAGCGCGTGATTGCCGAGACGGGCGCTGGTCAGCACGGTGTGGCGACTGCAACGGTGTGTGCGCTGCTGGGCCTCGAATGCGTCGTATACATGGGCGAAGTGGACATGGTTCGCCAGGAGCTGAATGTGATGCGTATGCGGCTGCTGGGCGCGGAGGTGCGCGGGGTTACGAGCGGGTCAAAGACGTTGAAGGATGCGATCAGCGAGGCGATGCGGGACTGGGTGACGAATGTGCGCACGACCTACTATCTGCTGGGGTCGGCGCTGGGTGCACATCCGTATCCAACGATGGTGCGGGACTTTCATCGGTGCATCAGCCTGGAGATGAAGGAACAGCTGATGGAGAAGGAAGGCCGGCTGCCCAACGTGATCATTGCGTGCGTGGGTGGGGGATCGAATGCCATTGGCGCGTTCTACGAGTTCATTCCGAACCGCGAAGTGCGGCTGATTGGCGTGGAAGCAGGTGGACGTGGCACCGGACTGGGCGAACATGCGGCGCGGTTCAGCGGCGGCGTGCCGGGAGTGCTGCAGGGAACGTTCTCTTACGTATTGCAGGATGAGAACGGGCAGATTGCGCAAACGCATTCGGTGTCGGCGGGGCTGGATTATGCGTCGATTGGGCCGGAGCATGCGGCGCTGCATGACTCTGGACGCGCGGATTACACGAGCCAGGATGATGCGGCGGCGCTGGATGCAGTGGTGAAGCTGGCACGGACGGAAGGGATTTTGCCAGCGCTTGAAAGCGCGCATGCGGTGGCCGAGGCGCTGAAGGTGGCGCCGACCATGCAACCACATGACATACTGGTTGTGAACCTCTCTGGGCGCGGCGATAAAGATATGGGCATATTGGCTCAAGAGCTCAAGCTGCAGGGAGTGTAATTCAAGAATCCGATGGCACTTCAGTTCCAACATAAGCCCGGTTTGGTCATTTACCTGACGGCTGGAGATCCCAGCCTGGAGGCGACGCTCGCCATTGCACTCGCAGCGATTGATGCAGGTGCAGATGTGATTGAGCTAGGAGTGCCGTTCAGTGATCCGCTGGCCGATGGGCCGGTGATTCAGCGTGCGAGTGAACGCGCGCTGGCGAAGGGAACCAGCCTGAAGGACGTTCTGGAGGTGGCGCGGAAGATTCGCGCGGCACGGCCTGCTGCAGGGTTGGTGATTTTCAGTTACTACAATCCAATTTTGCGCTACGGGCTCGCGAACTTTGCCGATGATTCAGCGGCTGCGGGTGCGGATGGCGTGCTTGTAACGGACATGATTGTGGAAGAGGCTGCGCCGTATTTGAAGGAGATGGAGCGTGTGAATCTTGCGCCAGTCTTTCTGGCTGCGCCGACGAGTCCGGATGAGCGGCTGCAGGCGATTGCCACGCACAGCAAGGGATTTATTTACGCGATTTCGCGTACGGGAATTACAGGCAAGCAGCAGAACCTGACCGCCGATGCGGCTGAGCTGGTGAACCGTCTGCGTCGATGGAGCAAGCTGCCGGTGGCTGTCGGTTTCGGCATCTCCAACGCGGGGCACGTGGCCCAGGTTGCAGAGTTCGCCGATGCGGTAGTGGTCGGCAGCGCCATAGTGGAGTTGGTGGAGCATTCGGCTCCCGACGAAGCGCCCGGCTCGGTGGCTCGATTTATCAAGGGCCTGCACCTCGAGCAATCGGTGCTGGCCCGTTAAGCGATCCCTCGCAAGCGGTGTGCATGTCGAGACTGCTTGCTCATGGCCAATTCAAGTTTCCTTGCGCCTCCGGTGGTTGATGACAAAGCGGAGTTGTACCGGAGGAGTGCACACCATGAGGTTGAAATGACGCTGGAAGAACTGCGCGGACAAATCGATGTTCTCGATCAACAACTTGTGGCGCTCTTGAACAAGCGCGCCGAGGCAGCGCTGATGATCGGCCACCTGAAGGTGGCCACATCGCTGCCGGTGTATGAGCCGGCACGCGAGAAGATCATTTATCAGAATGTGCGCTCTCACAACAAGGGTCCATTGCCGGACATCGAGTTAACGCATATCTACGAGCGGATTATCGACGTGATGCGGGCACTGCAGAGGAATGAATTGGCATCGGAAAGAAATGCCCTGGCCGCGCAAAAAGGCCATGAACCCGGCGCAGAGTCGCTCGAGACAGGAAACCAAAAATGATAGTCGCAATGCAGGAGAATGCCACCGAGGAACAGATCGACGCAGTCATCTCTGTCATGGTGGAATCGGGAGTTGAAGTTCACCGCACAACGGGAGAGGTCCAGACCATCCTTGCCGCGGTGGGAGCCACAGCTGGGCTGGATCTGGCGAAGTTTGGGAGTCTACCCGGGGTTCTTAACGTTCATCGCATCAGTTCGCCTTACAAACTTGCGGGCAGGGGATTCCGGCCTGAGGGAACAGTTGTCGAGTTTCGCAACGGAGTGAAGATTGGCGGCAAGCAGATTGCCGTGATGGCGGGTCCTTGTTCCATTGAGAGTCGCGATCAGATTTTTGAGACGGCCAAGCGCGTAAAGGCAGCCGGCGGAAGTTTTCTGCGCGGAGGCGCATTCAAACCGCGTTCTTCACCGTACTCATTCCAGGGGATGGGCATTCCGGGGCTGGAACTGATGCGCGCCGCTGCCGATGCGTACGACTTGCTGGTGGTGAGCGAAGTGATGGAGATCTCGCAGATTGAGCCCATGCTGCCGCACGTGGATTGCTTCCAGGTTGGCGCGCGCAATATGCAGAATTTCAATCTACTCCGCGAACTGGGGCAGACACGGAAGCCTGTACTGTTGAAGCGCGGCATGGCGGCGACTCTGGAAGAGCTGCTGCTGTCGGCTGAATACATTCTCTCCGGGGGAAATTACAACGTGATTCTGTGCGAGCGTGGGATTCGAACCTTCGAGACCGCGACACGCAACACGATGGATATCTCGGCTATTCCGGTGACGAAGAAGCTTACGCATCTGCCGATGGTTGCCGATCCGTCGCATGGAACGGGACGGCGCGACATGGTTGCACCACTTGCCAAGGCCTCAGTAGCTGCGGGCGCGGATGCGATTCTGATTGAAGTGCATCCGAATGCGGACAAGGCTGCATCGGATGCGGCACAGACACTTTTTCTCGATCAATTTGAAAAGTTGATGGGGGAGATGAAGGCGATTGCCACTGCTGTGGGGAGAAGTCTGTAGCACAGGAGCCGGTCATGATGGAGCGCGTCGCAATTTTGGGAACAGGCCTGCTGGGT
This sequence comes from Acidobacteriota bacterium, assembly GCA_028876335.1. Lineage (GTDB taxonomy): Bacteria > Acidobacteriota > Terriglobia > Terriglobales > Acidobacteriaceae > Telmatobacter. The sequence continues at coordinate 20,506 of JAGWSG010000129.1, read as the reverse complement.
GCATCGGTGGGCCTGGCTCTGCGCGCGGCGGGATTTGAAGGCACCATTGTGGGCTGGAATCGCGGTGAAGAAGGTGCGCAAACTGCGCTGCAGATGGGCGCGGTCGACTCGATTGCCAGAGATGGAGTGGAGGCAGCAAAGGCGAGCCAGGTAATTGTGCTGGCCGTACCGATTTACGCAACCCTTGACTGGATGGAAAAGCTGTCCGGTGTACTCGGACCCGATCACCTTGTGACAGATGTGGGCAGCACCAAAGCGCAAATCTGCAATGCAGGCAATCGGCTGTTTAATTCTCCGGGGAAGGCAGCGTTTTTGCCGGGACATCCGATGGCGGGCAAGGAGCGTGGTGGCGCGGAGCTGGCAGACGCAAATCTGTTCCGCGGCGCAGTGTGGTTATTTACTGACGATGCGACGGCCCAACGCTCCGACGTTGCGAATGGACTTGTATCGAGTTGGCGCAAATGGGTGGTTTCGATGGGATCGCGCACCCTGGAATTGGATCCGACGCGCCACGATGAACTTGTGGCGTGGGTGAGTCACCTGCCACAGTTCACGGCGACAGCGTTGGCCTCTCTGTTGGAAGATGAAGTGGGCGATGCGCCAGAGCTAAAGGATGTCGGCGGACGGGGATTGCGCGAGATGACGCGGCTGGGAGCGAGCCCCTTCAGCATGTGGCGCGATATTGCACACACGAATACCGATGCAATTGAGACCGCGCTGTTGGCGCTGGAACAGCGGCTGGCTTACCTTCGCGAGAATCTGCGCACGCCCGTGTTGCGTGACGAATTTGAAAAGGCGAATCGCTTCCGGCGGGATTCGTAACCAGACTTTTGGCCCATGTTGCGATTGGATGAGATTGCCGGAGTATTGCAGCAATTTGCGATTGACGGAAGACTTGTATCCGCCGAAGCAATTGGTTCCGGACATATTCATGACACGCTGCACGTGACATTTACCTCCGGTAAGTGGGAATCTGAATACATTCTTCAGCGGATTAATCGAACAATTTTTCCCAATGTGCCCGCGCTCATGAGCAACATGCAGCGCGTGACCGAGCACCTGGCGAAAGAGCTGGCGGGCCATCCGGATGCGGAGCGGCGCGCACTTACACTGATTCCAACCAGGAATGAGGCGACATGGTGCCAGGATCAAGCCGGCGAATACTGGCGGTGCTTTCGCGCGATTCCGCGTACACGAACTTTCGATGCAGTTGAGTCGACCGAGCAGGCATTTCAAGCAGCGAAGGCGTTTGGGTGTTTCCAGCGATTACTTTCATCGTTGCCGGCCGAGAGCCTGATTGAGACGATCCCAGGATTTCATCACACGCCGTCGCGCTTTGCGGCTTTGCGAGAGGCGATCGCAAATGATGTGGCAGGCCGCATGGCAGGATGCAAACGTGAGATTGAATTTGCACTGGTGCGCGAACCGCTGAGCCGAGTGCTTGTGGAAGCGAATCTGCCGCTGCGCATTACGCACAACGATACGAAACTGAACAATGTGCTCTTCGACGAGGAGAGCGGTGAGGGAATCTGCGTCATCGATCTGGATACCGTGATGCCGGGGCTGACGGCTTACGACTTTGGAGACATGGTGCGGACAACTGCCTGTGCGGCTGCTGAAGATGAGCAGGATTTGGCGCTGGTTCAGATGGACTTTGCGTTGTTTGAGGCGTTGTTGCGGGGATTTCTGGAACCGGTGGGAAGTGCGCTGCCCCATGCAGAGAGGATGAGTCTGGCGCAGGGAGGCCAGGTGATTACGTTTGAGCAGGGGATTCGCTTTCTTACAGATTATCTGCGCGGCGACACCTATTACAAGGTGCATCGAGAGGGGCAGAATCTTGACCGTTGCAGAGCGCAATTCAAGCTGCTTGCTTCCATGGAAGAGCAGAGTCAAGCAGTGAATGCACTTGTTGAAAAGGTGGCCTAGCGCGAGATTGCGCTGGCTCTCACGGCGTGCCCTTTATTCCGATGCCGGCGCATCTTCCTTTGTTGGGTCAAGGGTGCGAAAGCCTTCCGCACTTGCGGCATCGAGCAAAGCAGGTGTGGAGGATACGAAGACGATTTCAGTTTCCTGAAACATGTCGCGCGCAGTGATGGCGGCTGCGAGCTGGATTGTGTCCGGCCAGCGAAGGTGGGTTTTGTCGAGGAGTAAACGCGCAGACTCCAGTACTGCGGGATTCAGCGGCTCCTGCACCATGCGGGCGGCTTCCTGGCGCAGGATTTCGAGAGCCGATGATGCATCCTGCGCTGAGAGCATGCCTTCACGTTCACGGCGACGAATGGCCGAATAGATTTCAAGCGGAGCCGAGGCTGCGATCAGCTTACAGTTGTCGGGAAGAGTTTCCATCAAGTGAATGAGGGCATCAGTTCCCTGCTCGCGTACGAAGAGCTTAGCGAAAGCAGTAGTCTCAAAGAAGTAACAGGTCACAGATCTCCTCGCTCCGCATCAATCACTTCCGTGAGAGTTCCTTCATCAATGGAGATGGGGTGGAAGCGCTGGGCTTCTTCCGGTATGCCAGCCTCCGCACGATTCAACCGGATGGTAGTGGTTGGATAAGCGGGCGTTTTGGGATTGGCGATTTTGCTGGTGAGAACAACACCGCGTTGGATGGCTTCGGCCAGGACAGCCTGGCGTGAATCCGGATTTTGATTCCAGCGATAGGTTTTGCGCGGGAGGAAGGAATCACGAAACCACTTGAGGGCGATGAAGGCATGCCCGCCGCGTTCGGCCTCGGCAAGTGAGGAGCACAGCTCCTTGACTCTCGTGTCCATGTCCGCCGGCATCATTGCTTCCTGACCGTCGTCCTCATCGATGTCGTTGATGTAGGAGGGATCTGCGGCTGCGCGCAGGGAGCGGGCAATGCGCGGCTGCGGCTCGCTGTCATCGGCGCGCTCGAAATATATGCGGATTTCATCTTCTTCGGGGTTCCAATGCGCTGCAGAAGCCGTTCGTCTTTTGCTGCGGCCATTTTCACTGCAAAGCTCAACAATGACCTGATAGCCCGGAGGAGCAAGAAAGTGAAGTACGCGCGCCAATCCTGGATCCGAAGTGTAGCGAAGATTGTTGAGTGCTTCCTCAATCATTTCTTCGGCGTCAGGGATGTCCAGCTGATTCACGTCCAAATCAACTGCAGTGGCTTTCTTGGCTTTCATGATGAGCTCCGACTATGTATCTGAATATTGGATTTTGGCCATGGGGAATGGCAGCAGGGTACCGCCTGGGTTTGTTCTCAATTCTTCTGAAGATGACAAAAGTGAATGTGGAACGTTCCTTAAAATAAGTCAGACTCGTGTTTTTTGTCCGGGGAACTGCGAGCGGCACTCAAAGATAGCTAAATCGACTTCAAATGCGAATCAACAAATAGTTTATACGATGTTGTCAAATTTAGGGTTGTTCCTGTTGACCAATTCGGTGCGGAGAGCATACCTAACACTGTTGTGCTCATAAGTTTGTACAACCCGGAAAAATCTTCCGGGCGTCTAAATCCGTACAATGGCAATTATGCGTCACCGGCTCACCACAATGCTTCTCTGCTTCCTGGCCATCTTTCCGGCCAGTGCTCTTTCTCAGGCGTTCGATCTTGTGGGCCCCGAGGTGAATGTACATGTGAAGCGGGGCGACGTGACCCTGCCGATCAGTGAAGTACCGAACCTGCTACCGGGGGACCGGCTGTGGGTTCATCCCGATATGCCGGCCAGCCAGTCAGAGCATTTTGTTCTGGTGATTGCGTTCCTGCGGGGCGCAACCAATCCTCCGCCGGAAGATTGGTTCACACGCGTGGAGGTATGGCAAAAAAAGATTCGGGAAGAAGGAGTGTTTGTCACCGTACCCGACGAGGCGCAACAGGCGCTTGTTTTTCTTGCCCCGGCGACGGGCGGCGACTTCAGCACTCTGCGGAACACGGTGCGCGGACGGCCGGGAACCTTTGTTCGCGCTGCGCAAGACCTGCAGGCAGCGAGTTGGGACCGTATGCGTCTCGATGCGTTTCTGAAGGAAGTAAAGGTGACTTCGCTGACGGATCCGAAATCGCTGAAGGAGCGCACGGAGAATGCGGCGCGCAGCCTTGGAATCAAGGTGAATCAGGATTGCTTTCTCAAGCCAAGCGAGCAGCAGAGCGCGTGTCTTTCGCAGCACACCGAAGGTATGGTGATGGACGACTCGAACGCGCAGACGCGCGTGGATCAGCTTGCGACTGGATCGACTACGGACCTGATGAACCAGCTTTCGTATTCGCACGTGGGGGGAGGCGGACAATACAGCCCTTACATTGGTGCGATTGTAGATACGGCCAAGATCCTTGCGTCGCTCCATACGGCACGCTATCAATACATACCGGCGCTGGCGCTTTCTTCAAAAGACACGCTGAACCTGCGCCTGAATCTGCCACCCTCGTTTCGCGACCCAAAATCGGTGGTGGTGATTGCGCTACCGCCTATCGGGCCGGTGACCATGCCGCCGTTGCATCCGGTGAGCCCAACCGAGTCTTTCTGCGCGCAGAAGCCGAAGCTTGTATTGCCAGCAGAGGGGGCTCCACTTGTGCTGGCAACACCTCTTGCGCATGACCTGATGCTTCGCATCGAGTCAAAGAATGGTCCAATAGAACTTCCGGTACATCCTGATCCAGCGGAAGGCGGCCTCGAATTGGACAAGCCCGCGCCGTTGCTGGATGCGGGTGATCATGTGGGCGTGGTACACGGCAAGTGGGGATTCGACGACTGGGAAGGTCCACGCTATCGTCTCCGGTCATCTGGGCAGAGCAATTGGGAAGTGACTGCCGCCGATCAGTCCGCGCTGGTGGTGGGAAGAGAAGACAAATTGCAGCTGGAGGGGCAGAGCACCCTCTGTATTGAAGATGTAAAGGCGCGCACTGCTTCAGGCGATGCACTGCCTTTGACCTGGAAGGCTGCGAAACCGGAAGTCCTGGATTTGTCCGTTTCGATGAAGAGCGCGACGCCTGGGCAGGTTACGCTTGAGGTGCATCAGTTCGGACTCGATAAGCCGGATAGTATTACGCTTCGTGCTTATGCCGAGGCCGCTTCGTTGGAAAAGCTGCTGCTGAGCCAGGGTGATGCGACGGCGGTGCTATCAGGAAACCGTCTGGACGAGGTGGAGACGGCCACTTTGCACGGCATTACATGGTCTCCCTCGACGCTGAGCCGCGTTCAGGATTCGGACCGGCTTACGATGAAGGCCGATGGTCCGACAGATGAGTTGAATCCCGGGAATGAATATAGAGCGAAGGTTCGGCTGCGTGACGGCCGCGAGCTTGAAGTGCCGATGCAGGTAACGCCACCCCGCCCCGTTGTGACGCTGCTGAGCAAGGGCACGCAGGAAGAAACCAAAGAAGATCCCTCTCCTGTTCATCTGGGCAGCCCTGATGACTTGCCGATCGATCGTCGTCTTGTGTTTTTCCTGCGCTCGAAGGTGCCAGTCAATTTTCCACGCAAGCAGCGCGTGGAAGTTTCCTCTGCCGATGGGAGCTTTCACACGATCCTTTCCCTGTCGGACGGAAGCCTGATGTTGGAAGATGCAAAGACAGCATTGGGAGTAGTGGAGCCGCTTGCGCGCTTCGGCTCCTCGGCGTTTGGGCCGATTCAGGCGCGCGCCATTTCTCCAGAGGGAGTTACGGGGGATTGGATTCCTCTTGGAACCCTTGTGCGATTGCCTGGTTTTAAGACCTTAAATTGCCCTCGTGCGCAATCCAAGCCATGCGTGCTTACGGGAAGCAATCTTTTCCTGGCAACGTCTTTTGCGGCGGCTCCGGAATTCGATAATCCGACCGATGTGCCACCCGACTTTACCGGAACCCAGCTGATTGTGCCGCATCCGGCAAACGGTGTTCTTTACGTGCGGCTGCGCGATGATCAATCGGTGGTGCAAACGCTGGCCATGCAGATTGATCCTCTTGCGCCCGGCATGACTCCTCCGTCTTCCCCAACGCCCGCACCTGGGACGGATTCGTCCGACGACTCAACGAGCGGACCAGCCGAGAAAAGCAGTGTGACACCTGCGGCTCCCGAGGATGCGGCTCCTTCAGACGGCGAAGGGACCGCAAGTAAGATTCAGAAGGTTGTGCCAGCAAAGAGCGATACGGCTCCTGCGGCGGCAAAGGCGACTCCTAAACAAGACCCGCAATGAAGCAGAGGCCATGCGGACTGATGGCGTGCGAGAGATGAAGCGTGGGCGTCTGCGATTGGTCCCTGTTACTACTGGTGGCGTGAAGGTGTGGAAATTATCACGCTGGCCGAATGCACCATTGCATGCGATTCACGAGTGCCATATCCACAACGGCCAATCAGGATTTTGACGGACGCAGAATTTGTCATTGAATGCGGGCAGTTATAAATGCACGCCACGGCTACACGCTGCTCTTCGCGATGAGTGAGGTCGTCGAAAAGCCTTCGACCATGGGTACGATCTTTACTGTGCCTCCCCATTCTTCTATTTCTCGCGCACCTACAATGTTCTGGCGGTTGTAGTCTCCGCCCTTCACGAGCACATCGGGCCGTATTGCGAGAATCGTTGCGAGGGGAGTGGTTTCCGGGAAGACGACGACTGCATCGACGGCGGCCAGAGCGGCAAGAACGCGGCCCCGCTCACGCTCACTGACTATGGGGCGCGACGGACCTTTCAGCGCCGACACTGAGGAATCACTGTTGATGGCGACAATGAGGCGATCGCCGAAGCCGCGCGCCTTCTCAAGAAGAGCGATGTGGCCCATATGCAGCAGATCGAAACAGCCATTGGTGAAGACGATCTTTTTGCCGATCGCCCGCCAGCGTGCGGCGAGTTTCTGAAGTGCGGGCAGATCCATTAATTTCCGATCCGCCTGAGGGATGACGGAGGGAGACATTGAGGCGAGGAGTTCGTGTTTTTCCACGGGTGCTGTGCCCACCTTGCCAACGACGATACCCGCAGCCGCATTGGCCAACTCAACGGCAATTGCCGGGCTAAGCATGCTTGCAAGGCAGAGCGCAAGAACGGCAATCACGGTATCGCCAGCGCCGGAAACATCAAACACCTGGCGTGCTACTGCTGGAACTACCAGGCGACTACCTGGACGAAGAACGGCAATACCATTTTCACTCAGCGTGACAGCAAGAAATTCCAGATCGCATTTCCGAACCAGTTGCTCGCCAGCGGAAAGAATTTCGTTTTCATCCTGCATCGAGAGGCCTGCGGCCGCGGCAAGTTCTCTGAGATTGGGACAAATGGTGGTTGCGCCCTGATAGCGGGTGAAGTCACTGCATTTTGGATCGACAAGAACGGGAATATCCAGATTGCGTGCGGCCGCAATCAATTGCATACAGACTGCTTCATTCAGGCTGCCTTTGGCGTAGTCCGAGAGGACGAGAGCGTGAGACAGGGACAGAAGCGGCAGAGCCTCGGAGAGCAGTCGGTGGTAGTCTGCATTGCCGGGGCTTGCCGTCTTTTCCCAATCGAGGCGCAGCATTTGCTGGTTGCTAGCCAAAATGCGGAGTTTGGAAATTGTCGAAAAACCATCGATGGGAATGAAGTGTGGTTCCACTCCTTTAGCCTGAAGGCTTTCGGTGAGAATCTGCTGCTCGTTATCTTCACCGGTGAAACCGACGACGGCGGTTCTGGCGCCAAGCCGCGCAATATTCAAGGCGACGTTGGCCGCGCCGCCGGGCCGTTCACTGGTGCGAGTGGCGCGCACTACGGGAACCGGAGCCTCGGGCGATATGCGGGCCACTTCTCCCCAGATGTACTTGTCGAGCATCACGTCCCCGATGACGAGAACTCGAAGCAACGGCCATTTGTCCTCGATTGTTTGTGCGACGTCGGTCATTCGATCCATGGCGATCTGGTCCATCAACCTTTTATCGCAGCGATTGCGGGCAATGCGTGCGTTTCCAAAAACACCGGGACGTGTTGCTCGACCCAGTCACAAAGCAAGTGGCCCGCGAGAATGTGCACTTCCTGTATGCGGGCCGTATCACTTGAAGCAACCGCAAGAACATAGTGCGCGATTCGGGCGATACGTCCTCCTCCCCGACCCGTGAAGGCCACGGTCCACAAGCCCATGGCGCTGGCCTTTTCGATTGCGTTTGCGATGTTGAGACTGTTGCCCGATGTCGAGATGCCCACGAGAACGTCACCGGCGGAGCCGATCGCCTCCACCTGGCGCTCGAAGATGGTGTCGTAGCCATAATCATTGGCCACTGCGGTGAGGATGGATGTATCTGTTGTGAGGGCGACGCCTGCCATTCCGCGCCGTTCACGCCTGAAGCGGCCGACGAGTTCAGCGGCCAGATGCTGGGCATCGGCGGCACTGCCACCGTTGCCGCACCAGAGAATTTTGTTTCCGTTGCAGAGCGCATTGGTCATGCAATCGGCAATGGACTGCAAGTCCGCGCATTGCGCATGAAGCGCGTCCACCACCGCCAGATGATCGGCGATAGCAATGGAGAATTCGTTACCGGGAGCTGGTCTCATGTAGATTTTGCCTGTTGACCCGTGCCCTGCGGGCCGGGGTCATTCATTTGCGAGAAGCAGAATTCCGAATTGGAAAGGTGTTGCGAGCAAGTACCTGTCCCGCGGAACAAACACTCGAAGTGATTGCTATCATAAGCTGGCTCGTGAGGCTTCAAAACCATGACCATCGCGCAATTTGAATCGGTCTTCCTTGATCGGGATGGGGTTCTAAATCGGAAACTTCCCGAAGGGCACTACGTGAGAAGCCGTGAGGAGTTTGAGGTCTTGCCGGGTGTTGCAAGGGCGATTGCGCGACTGAACCGGGCCCGCAAGCTGGTGGTGGTGGTCAGTAATCAGCGAGGGATTTCGCAGGGGCTCTTCACGGGGTCGGATGTGGAAGCGATTCACGCAGCATTCCAGGAGGTGCTTGCGAGGAGCGATGCGCATGTCGATGGATTCTTCTACTGTCCACATGAGCGAAACCGGTGCAACTGCAGAAAGCCTCTTCCCGGCATGTTTGAAGCGGCGGTGAAGAAGTTTCCACAGATTGTGCCGGAGAGCAGCGTGATGATCGGTGACTCACTTTCCGACATTGAATTTGGAAGACTGATTGGGATGCATACGATACTGATTGACAGTGAATGGGCGGAGGAGAGTCCCGGAATGAAAGGGGCGCGTATGCTTGCAGACAGCGTTTATACATCACTGATTGAAGCAGTGAACTCCTTGCTGGGTAGTTTGCGGCCAAGTTGAGGGACAGTGCGCGATCTGATCAATCAAGCGCGTTGCTCTGCAACCGGTGCATTGCAGGCAGAGGGAATCAAATGATGCACTGTTTTCCACCTACTTTTTCATGAAGCATGCTTTCGTTCCACGAAATCCACGCCTATCCTTGGCATAATCGCACTTGTACCGATTCTTCTGAAGCGATTAAGTGAAAGATGCACTTCATCCTTCCGGAGAAATGCTGAACATCGGTTCCTCATCTGCTGTTCCGCGAATCACACTTAGCCCATCGCGGATCACACAGCTTTCAGGTCCGATTTGACGTCCGGTGCAATTTCCGGACAAGCCGCGGGAGCCTTGGAGAGTGACCAGTTATAGCCGTCAAGATGTCTTGCGGATTCTTCAGATAAGCGCTCGCCAACTGCAGGCGTGGGAACGGGCTGGCCTGATTCCCGTGCAGCAGACGTATACCTTCCAGGATCTTGCACAACTGCGCACGGTGCGCGCATTGCGCGAGGATTCGGTTTCAGCAGCGTCGATTCGCGACTCAGTTGTTGCAATGCGGGCGGTGGCGGGGATGGCGAATCCACTGACGGAAGCAGGTCTGGTCCGCAATGGAGCACGGCTCGCGTTCAGGTGCGAGGGCGCGGTTGTCGATCCGATCCGGCGCCAGCTTCTTTTCGACTTTGACCGCATCGATGTTCAGTCAGGCACCACCACTTCCCCGCTTTTGAGGATTCCTGCCATGGCGGCGCCGGCTGTACACGACCAATTCATTGCGGCGGTGCAGGCAGAGGAGTGCGGCGAGAAGAATCGCGCGATTGAACTCTATGAGCAAATCATTACGCGCGAACCACAATATGCGCCTGCTTATATTAATTTGGGAACGCTCCACTTCCATTTGCGGCAATACAGGCGTGCGGAAGAGCTTTACCGCCGGGCCACAGAATTGGACCAGCGCTACGTATTGGCGTTTTTCGACCTGGGCAATGTGTTGGATGAACTGCAAAGGCCTGAGGAGTCCATCGCAGCTTACTTGAGAGCGGTGGAGCTGGCACCGCGGTATGCCGATGCCCACTACAATCTGGCACTTGCTTTTGAGCGAAAGGGCGAGCCCCGCGCGGCACTTCGCCATTGGCGCGCCTATGTGCGAATTGACAAGAATGGCCCATGGGCCGACCATGCGCGTTGCCAGATTCAACGGCTGCTAGACCGCGAGAGCCTATCTCTTGTGTGGCGAGCGAAGGGCCTAACCCGGCCCGGGCGCGGGCGCGCCCAACTCCAATTGGTGAGTAACCCATCCCAGTTGCCGACCCGGCAATAGCCAATTTTTTGACGGGATGGAAGCTGCGGGTACCGGGTGGCGCCAAAATGCGACCGAACTGCAACCTTTTTCACTAGCCTGGGTCTACACTCTAGAAGCTCCCTCGTAGTGTGTCTGCAAGGACGGCACAACAAGTTCAGGGGTGCCAAAGCGTACCTCAGGGCATTGGACATTACCTGCCAACTATTGACCTGGCAGGGTTCATGATGCTCTGATTTTGAGATCCCACCGTTGAACCTGCTTGAACTTCGCGGAAGGCATGAAGAGATTTATTCCTGACCTGTTCAGTATTTTCATTAAGGATGGCTTGCAATGACGCGTATAACTCTCCCATCTTTCAAGGGCCTAGGCTGCCTTGGTCTGTTTGCTGTGTGCATACTCGCCGTAAATTCGCTGAGTGGGCAGTCTCTTCCGTCGCGCCTTTCGACGGATCTGTCTACCTCGCAGATGACAACCCTGAAGGGAACGCTTCTTCCCATGGTGCGGCCGGAGTTCGATGCGGGAGCGATGCCGGTGGGAAAGAAAATCGAAGGGATGACGTTTGCGTTCAATCGGTCCGTAGCGCAGCAAGCGGCCTTGTCGCAACTGATTGCCGACCAGCAGAACCCGGCTTCACCGCTTTATCACCAGTGGTTAACGCCCGAGCAGTTTGCCATCCGCTTCGGGATGGCACAGTCGGATATCGACAAAGTGGAAGCCTGGCTGCAACAGCAGGGATTCACAATTGATTCAGTAGCGCGCAGCAGGACGTTTATTCGCTTTTCAGGAACTGTTGGACAGGTGAACCAAGCGTTCGGCACGCAAATGCACTACTACAACGTGGATGGCAAGCAGCATTTTGCACCGTCTACCGCTCTGAAAGTACCTGCGACGCTGGCGCCGGTGGTGAGTGGAATTGGCAATTTGAACACATTCCGTCCACGCTCCATGCGCGTGCCGAGGCCGAAGGCGGATTTCACATCGAGTTCTTCAGGCAACGTGTTCTTCACTCCAGGAGACATTAAAGTAGCCTATGACGTGAATCCTCTGGTGAACGGTGGCTTCGACGGCACGGGGCAGAGTATTACCATTGTGGGCCAGTCTGCCGTAGTTACTTCCGACATCACCAATTTCCAAACTGCGGCAGGGCTGACACCGAAGGCGCCAACGACAACCTTGGTGCCGAACACCGGAATTTCCGCGACTTCTGCAGGCGACGAGGGTGAGTCTGACCTTGACCTTGAATGGTCAAGCGCCATGGCACCAGGTGCAAATGTCACGTTTGTCTATACGGGAAATAACACAAACGCATCAGTATTCGACTCGATTAACTACGCGGTCGATCAGCATATCGGCAATATCATCTCAGTGAGCTACGGAGCCTGTGAGCCGGTTCTTGGTGGATACTCCATTGAAACGACACTGCAGCAGGCAGCGGTGCAGGGTCAAACGGTTGTGGTATCGTCCGGAGATTCGGGTGCATCTGCTTGTTACGGGTTCAGCAGTCTGTCGACCGCTACCCAGCAGTCAGTCTCAGTAAGCTATCCGGCGAGCAGCCCGTTTGTGACCGCTCTTGGCGGCACTGAGATAAGTTCGGCGCAGACTGCTTATACAACGTCTGGGAGCGCTTACTGGGCGGCCAAAAGCAGCACCGATGTTATTACCTCTGCTTTGCAATATCTTCCCGAGGTGGTTTGGAATGACGATCCGCAGAGTGGATCAGTGAGTGCGTCGCAGGGGGGCGGCTTGAGTGCTACGGGCGGCGGCGCCAGTATTCTATTTGGCAAGCCGAGTTATCAGGGTGCATTGACTCCCGCAGATGGCGCACGTGATATTCCCGACGTCTCTCTTTATTCCTCTCCGTACAATGTGGCTTACCTTTACTGCACGAGCGATACCACTAATTGGGGCACAAGTTCAAGTGGTGTCAAGCAAGCGGCCTCCTGCAACAGCGGGTTCCGGGATTCAACCACTGGGTTGTTGACTGCGGCAGGTGGCACCAGCTTTGCGGCTCCCGTGTTTGCAGGCATGGTGGCGCTGATTAACCAGGCGAAGGGCTACACTAACGGCCAGGGAATCATTAATACGACTCTGTACAGTCTGGCGGCGAATTCCGCAACGTATGCCGCGGCGTTCCACGACACGACTACTGGAACGAACGCCTGTACGGCTGGGACAACCTACGGCTTTTGCACTATAGACGGACCAACCATGGGGTTTGCGGCAGGAACCAAATACGACCAGGCAACCGGCCTCGGCTCAGTTGACCTGAACGCACTCGTAACCGTATGGCCCACACAGGCCAGCGTAGGTACTTTGCTCCCCACCACAGTCACCATCACTCCATCGACGACAACGCCAGCTCCCAATGCGTCCATGAGTTTTGCCATCCGGGTAAGCTCAGCCGATGGCGGTTCATCGCCTACTGGCAACGTCAGCATTTCTGTCGACGGAGGCACAGCTGTTTCAGGGACTCTCGCGTCGGGGGCCTATACGTATACAACATCTTTCGCGTCGGGCACTCATACCATTAGCGTGTCCTACGGTGGTGATGGCGGGCATGCTGCTTCCGGTACTGCATCCGCGACAGTGTATGTGGGTAACTTCACCGTTGCGGCAGGGAATATCACGGTCAAGGCAGGAAGTTCAGGAACCTCGACTGTTACGGTGACACCGAATGGCTATACAGGAACGGTGACATTCGGCCTTTCCACGAGCAACTCGAATTTGACGAACGCCTGCTACACCATCAACGATGCGACGGTAACCGGAACTTCGGCTGCGACGACCACGTTGACGATCTACACAAGCTCGTCGTCCTGCTCAACTGCCGCTGTTCAAAGCGGGACTGGAGCCAATGCACGGACAGTACCCGGTGTGCGTTATCGCATCACGGGACCGTCCGGCCATGCGCAAATCAGTCCCGCTGCACCAATTTCGCGAGCGGCCCTCGGCTTCCTGGCCTTGTTACTGGCCGGGCTGATTGGGTGGCGGTTCCGCAAGGCGAGGCTATTTGCTGCTGTACTGGTGCTCGCGGCGGCAGGCTTTGCACTCTCCGGCTGCGGTGGCGGTGGGTCGAGTTCGACTACCAACGGAGGTGGCTCATCTACCAATGCTCCGACTGGTACGTACAGCTTGACCGTGACTGGCGCTGACAGCGTTCACACGACCTTGAGCGCATCCACCAGCATTACGCTGACTGTGAATTAGCATCACGCTTATAGCGGGCGAACGTCCTTCCCGGCGTTCGCCCGTTTTCATTTCTGCTCCATGCGCAGATGGGTCTGCTAGACTCCGGTCCGGAGGTATCACTTCCTTGGCTTCACGGCAATATCCAGCAACAGCTTTGACGAACCTTTCGGAAGAGGAGCAACTCTTTTATTCCACAGTGCTGCAATTTGCAGACGAAACCATTGGGCCCCTGGTGCGCTCGATGGATGAGGATCAGGCATATGCGCCGGGGCTTGTGAAGAGGCTCTTTGAACTGGGCCTTATGGGAATTGAAATTCCGGAAGAGTTTGGCGGAGCGGGGGGGACATTTTTTGATTCCGTGCTTGCAATTGAAGCAATCTCAACAGTGGACCCAGCCGTAGCGGTTCTTGTAGACGTACACAATACGCTTGTGATCAATGCGCTGCGCCGGTGGGGCACGGAAATGCAACAGAGCCATTGGCTGCCAAAGCTGGCCACATCCACTGCAGGCGCTTATGCGTTGAGTGAGGCAGGTTCGGGGTCGGATGCCTTTGCTTTGCAGACACGCGCCGAAGCAGACGGCGATAACTATCGCATCAACGGGCGCAAGCTTTGGATATCGAATGCACGCGAGGCTGGACTGTTTATCGTGTTTGCGACGCTTGATCCAGCAGCTGGATATCGCGGCGTGACTGCATTTCTAGTGGAGACGGGGACGCAGGGTTTAACGGTGGGCCGCAAAGAAGACAAGATGGGTATCCGTGCGTCGTCTACGTGTGAGCTATTGTTCGACAATTGCGTAGTGTCTCGCGAGAACATGCTGGGCGAGGCAGGTAAAGGCTACAAGATCGCAATTGAAACTTTGAATGAAGGCCGCATTGGGATTGGTGCACAACTGGTGGGACTGGCACAAGGTGCATGGAATCAGGCTGCGCGGTACGCCAAGCAGCGCAAGCAGTTTGGCAAGACAATTGCGGAATTTCAAGCTGTGCAGTTCGCGATTGCCAGCATGGCGACGCGGATTGAAGCGGCACGTCTGCTGGTTTACAACGCGGCACGTTTGCGCGACACGGGGCAGCCGTTTGTGAAGGAAGCCGCGATGGCGAAGTTGTTCGCATCAGAAGTTGCGGAGAGTGTGGCGAGCGAATCGGTGGAGATTTTTGGCGGAAATGGTTTTGTGCGCGACTATCCAGCAGAGAAGTTCTATCGCGATGCCAAGATTGGGAAGATCTACGAAGGTACTTCCAATATGCAATTGGCCACGATTGCGAAACAGGTTCTGGGATCGTGGAACGACGTGCACTGCGCCAATCTCCGGAATCGATTGCGTTAATTTGCCGCCAGCGATGACAATAGCCTGATGAGGCTATTGCGTTCAGTTGTCCTTCTCGCTTTTTCGCTCGTTGTGTTTTCCGTATTCGCACACGCCATTGAAAAGCAGCCATTAAGCGTGTATCACGCACGCCGGGTTGCGTTGGCCGCGAAACTGAAGGGCGGCGTTGCCGTATTGTTTGCGGCTGAGGAACCCGTGCTGGACTTCATGCCTTATCGCCAGGATGAGAATTTTTATTACCTGACGGGATGGGATGAGCCGGGTGCGGCTTTACTGGTCACTGCGGCGGAAGGCACGCCGAACGGGTATCGCGAGGTCCTTTTCCTGCCCACGCGCAATCTTCGCATGGAATTCTATACGGGGCCGAAACTTGATGCGGATTCCTCTCATGTGACGGCGTTGACGGGCGTGGACGAGGTTGAGCCGATGGCTCAACTGCCTGTGGAGTTGAACAAAATTACGGGCAAGAATCGCGGACTTGCGTACGATATCTGGACGCAACCTGATTCCGATGCGGCCAAGGCGCTGCTGCAGTTGAATGCGGTTACGCTCGGCGTGGACAAGGCACCGCCAGCGCGCGATGTCACTGCGCTGACGATGGAACTCCGGCTGATCAAGGATAAGGGTGAGATTGAACTGATTCGCAAAGCTTCAGAGGCTTCCATCGCAGCGCAGCGCGTAATGTTTCAGGCCGTACATCCGGGCGTGACAGAGCGCACCATTGCGGGCAAGATGACGGAGGCCTGGTATGAGCATGGGTGCGAACGTCCGTCTTACGCGCCCATTGTGGGCTCGGGAATCAACTCGACGACTCTCCATTACTCAGCAAACTCGCGCACGATGGAAGATGGCGACATTGTGGTGGTGGACGCGGCCTGCGAGTACTCAATGTATGCGGCGGACATTACTCGTACTACGCCTGTGAACGGGCACTTTACGCCGCGGCAGCGGGAGATTTACGACATTGTGCTGGGTGCGCAGAAGGCGGCGATCGATGCGTTTGTGGCTGGCAAATCGACTATCGATGACCGAGACCGGAAGGATCCGAACTCTCTCGACACGGCCGCGTACAACTACATCAATACGCATGGCAAGGATTTACACGGTGAGCCGCTGGGAAAGTACTGGTTGCATGGACTGGGGCATATGGTGGGCATCGACGTACACGATCCTGCGAAGTATCCGGCGGTACTTAAGCCGGGGATGGTCTTCACAATTGAGCCGGGTGTTTACATACCGGAGGAAAAGCTGGGTGTGCGCATCGAGTGCGATTTTCTGGTGGGCGACGACGGCAAGCTGATCGATCTGGATGCGGATCTTCCTCACACAGCCGATGAAGTGGAAGCCGCGATGCGCGGGGCGCAGAAGTGAACGGTGAGTCTGTGATGGATCCGCGCGATGAAATGGAACCGGGGCAGTGGGACGCACTGAGCAAGGCATTTGCGGTCCAGTTGATTGCATGTCTTGAAGAGTGTGCGCGGGGCCGCCGTGGCCTGTTTGCGGACATTGAGTTGACTGCCGGCGATGGTGAAGAGCGCACGTGGCCGGAGGCCGCGAAGTTGCGCACACTGGCAAGCGCATTGCAAAGCATTGCGGCGCAGCAGGAAGAGAACAATGCTCTCTGCGATGAGTTTCTCGATCTGTGCACAATGCATGGAGAGAGTCATCCGGGAGAGCCGCGGCTGGCGCGTGAATTTCTGGCGCGCATTGAACGCGGCGAAGTAGGCCAGTCCGGCAAGGAGAGACTGCCGTGGTGATGGCGCACGCTTTTCTTGCGCTGCTGGCGGGGTACGCCGCGGTGCTGGTGTTTGACCTTGGCCTTCGCGCGCTTTCCATGCGGATGACGCCCAGTCTTTCGCGTGAGAGCCTGCGGCCCAGCGTTGCCGAATGCATTGTTCAGCTAGGCGGTTCATTTCTGGCAGGTTCACTGGGCGGATATACCACGGCATTTCTCGCGCGCGGCAATTCGCTGATCCATGTGCTTGTTCTGGCGCTGGTAATACTGCTCATGGCGGCACTGGGATCTATGCAGGAGCAGGGGAAGAGGCCCATCTGGTTTCTCTTGTCGCAGGTGGCGCTGGCGCCGATTGGCGTGATGGCAGGCGGAATGATGCAGTTGAAGATGGCAGGCATTCTTTAAGAACGGTACGTAAAAGTAAAAGGCCCACTGCTCGGAAAAGAGCAGCGGGCCTAAGTTTTTGCTTACTGAGTGGATTACCAGCGTATTCCAAATGTGACAGGAATAATTTTGGTTCCTGGACCGACGGTGGTGGTACCGAGACCGTTGGGCTGGGTGGTAACAGCAGGCGACATAACATCGAGATAGCGTGCTTCAGCAAAAAGTTTCATGCGACTATCGCCATAGAGGCCGCCGAGGCGATGGCTGTAACCGGCGCCGACGTTCCATCCGCCCTGGTTGCTGGAGAAATGGCCCACGACCACGTTGGTGACACCGGGATAGCAGTAGAAGTAGGAACAGTATTGGGTGTAAGCGGGGTTAGTGAAACTAGTGACCTTGCGATAGAAACCGCCGCCACCCGTGACGTAAATGCTGTTGCTGCTGTGCGGGAAGAGGTCAACAACTGGGTCGAGTGTTAACGACCAGATGTGGGCATGCCCGCCTTGGGCCCCTGTTTCTGCAATAAGGGCCCCGGGGAGCTTGTCTGCGATGAACTGGTATTCGGTCATCAGACTGAGATAGGGGTTGAATCGATAGCCGGCTCCAACGGTCAAATTCCCTCCCCAGGTGATGTATGGAGAAGATTCGTTGGTTGGGGCATTAAAGCCGCCGCCCACCTCAAAGGCCAGGTGGCTGAACATGCTTTGGCGGTGCTTATAGCGGCCTCCATACTGGCCACCGGCGGCGCCACCTTCGGCCGGCGAAGGAGCAGCCGGCAGAGCAGCCATGCCTGATGAAGCATCGGCAAGCAGTGGCTGAGACGAGCTGGACTCAGAGACGGATGGCGTACTGGAAGAGTCAAGCGAAGAAGAGAACTGTGCATTTGCCGAACCAATGGCAAAAAAAGCCACAGCGGCAATCACGGTCGCATGCCGCAAAAGCGGCAGCCAAGACTGAGTTGACATGGCATTACCTCGGGGTCGTGTTAAATTGCCGAAACCGCGCTGACCCTCGCGAAGTTCGTATTTGACGGTTTAGACACCGAATTCCCCCGCGAGGTTGCGCGCGGAAGGCAACAAAATCCATCTTCTCTGTTTGAGATGCGGGCAACTGAGCATGAATTGGGAAAGTGAGTAGGCTCGATGCTAAGAAATAACTCACCTGCGAGCAATAATTTGATGATGTGAAAAAGCAAAGCGCCCCTTTCTCTAAACGATACGCTACTTACCATTGGACGCCCGGATAAAGGCTTGGCATTCTTTTTGCACGGTATTGCAGCGCGGCATTTGTTTGCGCCTCCCAAACAAGTTGAGGAGTTGCGCTATTCAGATTGAGTTCCTGCACCTGGGAGCCTCCGCTGAGTGCGCAGAAATCGGCTTCGAGGTTGCCGTTCGCAAGAGACTGTACGTCGCCACCGAAATAGCTGTAAAGAGCAGGTGATGGATTGTAGTGAGTGACAAGCGTGGCGGTCATCGCGGATTCATCAATCTGGAAGACCGATGCCGTGGAATAGCAGGCGGGCTCGCCTGTGGTGCCGCAGGTTCCGCCGTCAGGTGTGGGCCGGTCGTCGCCGTTGTCCATTACGCCGAGGCGGAAAGACCCGGTCGTGTTTGGAGTAAAAAACGCCGGTCCATGCTGTGAATAGAACCAATCTGTGGGATCGACGCCGTTCTGCAGCTTGAAATCACCGCCCTCGCCGAGGCGCCAGAGAATTTTCCCGGAACCCTGGCCGTCCTGATAGTCGATTTTGATAATCCAATTCTGGTGACGCATGGAGAAAAGCAGATTGTGGTCGTCAGTGGAATAAAGCAGCGCGTTGCCGTGCGTCCAGTCCGGAAAGAGATAGGGATGCCGGTTGATGTCGAGATGATCAAAGGTGTTCCACACCCAGACCGGCTGGCCATTTGGGTCCACATCAATGAGCACATCGCCCAGAACCTTGGTGGTCCCGGTATAGCCGGGAAGATTGTCAAAGGACTGGTACAGCGAGGCGAGCAGAATCCAGTGGCCGTTGGGAAGCGCCAGAACTTCATGATGCAAATTGCCTAGATCAAAGTTGTAGCCCTTCGCAGCGAGTGCAGAGGAGAGGTCACTGAGCTTGATCTCGCGAATTGTGTTTCCTGCGAGGTCAATCTCGCGCACGACGTCAATGGTGCCTGGTTGGATGGTTGCGCCGTTGAGAACGGCCGACGATGCATAGGAGATGAGGACAAGGAAATGTCCATTGGGAAGCAAAGAGATGGGCTGCACAATGTCCTGCGTCGTGCCGTCCTTGTAGGCGTAAGTCCATATGACATTTCCCTGCAGATCCGTGGCGAATGCCTGTGCACTTTCATGCGGAAGGGCTGTATCAAACATCTCAATACCCGGCTGCGGGATTTGCCCGGTTGGCGAAGTGATTGTGACGGGAGCGGTCCCGGGTGGGGAGCCAGTGGTGAAGGACTGATCGACGTCGTTATAGGAAGCACCGTTGTCGAGATCTACGACCGCACGCATGTGGTAGCGTGTTTGCGCGCGCATGCCAGCCACAAAGATGCTGACCTCGCCACCGTATGGTGAAGGAGTGGGCTGTTGCCAGGTGTTCCGGCCGTAGGTATTGTCCAGTCCAAATTCGACGCTGACCTTCCCGGGGGCGGGCAGGTAAATCGAGTATGTGGCGACCTGAGGATTGGCTGTTTCCGTGACGATGCCCGGCGCTATAACAGCGGCAACTGCAGTGGCGAAATTTGTTTGCGGGGCGCTGGCGTCGGCAGCGGAGATGACAACGTCAGTGCCGTAGTTGATGCTATGGGGTGACGTGTAATTGCCCAAGGAATCAATGGTGCCGACCTGGGAGTTGCCGCCGATAACGCCATTGACTGACCACTGCAAGGACGTGCCTGTGGGTGCTGTGGCCAGAAATGCCTGCTTTTGATCTGTGCCGATCGCTATGTACTGAGGGGAGATGGTGACATTGCCGGCCTGCGAGGCCTGCGGCGGTGGCTGCGTAGGCGCATTAGGGCCAGGAACGGGCGTATTGTGGAAGGTGGTGGGCGAGCCGCAAGAGGCGAGCGATAGCCCCAGGCCGATGGTGAAAAGAAAAGTAGTTATGCGGGAGCAGACGGTGATCAGGCCGAAAGACTTATCTTGAGGGGGCAATCGTACGACCTCGAAACATGGTGAAAAGCATTCAGAAAATATGCAGCAGAACCCAGAACAATATTGAATGAGAGCGCGAAACGGCCGGAAAGGTTTTCTAGCCCGCGGAGAATTGCAGCGAAACAGAGTCCCGGAAAAGACTTTGACAAAAAGGCCGGAGGGTTGCTCCGGCCTTTTTTCGAGATGATCTGCGAATTCAACCCTGAATATCGAACTGCTCGGGATGAAGACTGGGATCGCTTTTCACCAATAGATTCTT
>JAGWSG010000128.1 GCA_028876335.1 Acidobacteriota bacterium | reverse complement strand
GTTTGCTACCCACCAACAGAAATGCGCATTGCAAAATATTTCCCTGTTTAGAATCACCTCATGCCTCAATCGAAGCATGATGGTATCGGTGAAAAGTTCTTTAGAAATCCCTTCCGGCACCCCGCGGA
This sequence comes from Acidobacteriota bacterium, assembly GCA_028876335.1. Lineage (GTDB taxonomy): Bacteria > Acidobacteriota > Terriglobia > Terriglobales > Acidobacteriaceae > Telmatobacter. Next base: position 13,189 of record JAGWSG010000128.1, on the reverse strand, counting down.
AAGCCTTCATCTTTACTTTCTGGCCCTGTCCATCCCATTGGTGATCTTTGTTTCCATCTGGAATCCGCCCTTCATGAGTCCCGATGAACCGTGGCACTTTGCACGGGCATATGAAATTTCTGGTGGAACCTTCTTGGGCGGTGATGGAGGCTATCTCGATAAAGGCATACTGCAATTGTGGGACTACATCTCGGCCGGTCAAATCCCACCCGAGGTGCACTATTCAACACAGTTTCGCAAAGAGGCTGGATCAATTCCCTGGACCGGCAACTTGGTCTTTCAAGAATTCCCAAACATCGCCCAGTACCCGCCAACCGGCTACTTGCCTCAAGCCTTGGGAATCATCATTGGAAAAATGGCTGGGGCGGGAGTCGTCCGTACCTTAGCAATTTCCCGCATCTTTAATGCACTGACCGCAATCCTCATCTGCACCTGCGCTTTGTTCATGTGTCGCGCAGGTAAGCTCTTCATGTTCACCATCCTGCTCTTGCCCATGTCGCTGGGCTTATTCGCGTCTGTCAGTCAGGACGCTGCGCTCATTGCGCTGGCAGCGTTGGCATTCGCAATCATCTCGCGCCAGCTTGCACAGAGCACGCCTCTGTCGCGCGGCAAGCTCCTTTTGCTCCTCATCCTGTTCTTAGTCATCTCGCTCGGCAGGCCCCCCTATGCAGCACTCACGCTGATCCTCTTTATCCCTGGGCTCCTTCCGCGTTGGGGCAAACTGCCGGCTTGGCTCACCGCATGCGCATGCATCGCGACCAATGTTCTTGTCGTTGTTGCGTGGTGGCTCTTTACTCTCTCAAGAATGCATGTGTTTGCGCACCCTGCCTCTCAAGGCGGTCAATATAGTGCCTCTCTGCAGCTTTGGAATTTGATACATCATCCTGAGCTCGCTTTTCAACTGGTCCAATTCTCGGTGGCGACCGCGCTGGCAACGCTTGCCGCCATAATTGGACTTGTAGGTTGGCGTACTACGATGGTGCCACTTCTGTACTATCCAGCCATGATGTCCATTCTTGCGATTGCAACGGCCGCCGAGATTGCGGGCCATGAAGAAACTGGACGAAAGATCCACAGATTGATATTCGCGTCTTTCGCTATTACGGTTTTAGCAATCTATTTCATTGAGTATCTGACTTGGACTGAGGTTGGTGCCGCAGTCATTTTTGGTGTGCAGGGGCGCTACTTTCTTCCTGTTGCCATCGCTTTGGGCCTCGGCATTCATGGACATCGGCCATCAAACCAAACTTTCAATCGCCTCGCAGCAGTCGTTATAGCCGCTCAACTACTTACCTGCATTTGTCTGCCCTATTCAATCTACATGCGCTTCTACGTCCATTAAGCGAAGTCAAGGGTGAGATGCGGATCGCAAGGCGCTGACTGCCGCTACTCCACGTGATAGTTCGGCGCTTCACGCGTGATGATTACGTCATGCACGTGACTCTCGCGAAGGCCCGCGCCGCTAATGCGCACAAACTTCGCCTTATCATGCAATTCCTTGATGGAGCCGCAGCCCAGATATCCCATACCGCTGCGCAGGCCGCCTACAAGCTGATAGACCATTGCTTCAAGCGGTCCGCGATAAGGTACACGCCCCTCAATGCCTTCAGGAACGAACTTGGCCAAACGATTCTGTCCGCTGCGCTCGCGCTGCACCACTCCTTCAGTGGCCACTTCTTTCACTTCCAAATCTGCGCTCGATTGGAAGTAACGCTCGCCTGATCCTTGATTCATCGCGGAAAGTGAACCCATTCCTCGATAACTCTTAAAGCTGCGTCCTTGGTAGAGAATCGTCTCGCCCGGGCTCTCGTCAACGCCCGCAAAGAGCGAACCAATCATCACGGAGCTCGCGCCCGCCGCAATCGCCTTTGTAATTTCGCCTGAATACTTGATGCCGCCGTCTGCAATCACGGGAACACCGTACTCGCTTGCTGCGCGATACGCCTCCGCGATGGCCGTCACCTGCGGCATGCCCGCGCCAGTCACCATGCGGGTGGTGCAAATAGACCCAGGCCCGATACCCACCTTAATCGCATCCGCGCCGGCTTCAATCAAGGCCTTCGCACCTTCATAGGTAGCCACATTGCCTGCCAGCAGGCCCACATGCGGAAATGCCTTCTTCACTTCACGCACAGCTTCAAGCACGCGGGAAGAATGCCCATGCGCGGAGTCAATCGCAAGTACATCGGCACGCATTTTCACCAGTTCTGCAGCGCGCTCCAGGTAGTCGCCCGTCGCACCAATAGCGCCGCCCACACGCAGACGCCCCTGCTCGTCCTTGCTCGCGTTCGGGTACTTCAGCTTCTTCTGAATGTCTTTGACAGTGATGAGACCCTTGAGCTCGTACTGGTCGTTCACAACCAGCAGCTTCTCCACGCGATGCTGATGAAGGATTTGCTCAGCTTCTTCAAGTGTGGTGCCAACCGGAACCGTAATGAGGTTCTTGCTCGTCATCACGTCGCCAATTGGAATGTCCGTGCGCGTTTCAAACCGCAGGTCACGATTGGTCAGGATGCCAACGAGCTTTTTCCCGCTCGTGACAGGCACGCCGGAAATCTTGTAGCGGCGCATCACGTCGAGCGCGTCTGAAATCATCTTGTCCGGCTCAATGGTCACCGGGTCCACGATCATGCCGCTTTCCGAGCGTTTTACCTTGTCAATCTCGCCGGCCTGGTCGGCAATGGAAAGATTGCGGTGCACAATTCCAATGCCGCCCTGCTGCGCCATTGCAATCGCCATGCGCGACTCCGTAACGGTATCCATGGCAGAGGAGAGCAGCGGCGTGTTCAGCACGATGTCGCGCGTGAGCTGGGTCTTGGTGCTCACTTGCGTGGGCACAACGTCGCTGTAGGCTGGCACCAGCAACACGTCGTCGAAAGTCAGGGCTTCAGGCAGGATTTTTTCAAGCATGATGCGTAAATGCGCCTGGCGGCTCGGAGATTCGAGACTCCGCTGCGACAGGCGCTTCGCTCTATTGTAGCGAACCACCCTCAGCGGTGCAGATTAGGCTTGAATTCGAACCCAATCGCGCGCTACACCCCCACCGGATAAGGCCGCGGATTCGATTCGTCCGGCGCCGGAGTACCTGACCTCCAGCGCTCAAACCGTCCCTGCAGCAGGCTCATCAGGCCCGTGTACCAGTAGCCAATCACGAACAGAATCAGAAACGGCGCGGTGAAATAGTTCTCATTCATGAACGTGTAGATAATGGCAAGCATGAAGTAGCAGCCCAGCAGCAGTTCTATCCACGGTGCCAGTTTTAGCCGTTTGCGGTATTTCGCAGCCTTTGACTTCTCCCCCTTCTTATTCACCGCGAACTTGGGCGTACGGATAAAGGCGGACTGGACACCAAAGATAGCCTCCATCACAGCCTTGCTGTTGGTAACGGTCAGGCCAATACCCAAAGCCATAATGAACGGAAGATAGAGCAGGCTTTTCATCCACGATTTCGGGAACAGCACCCGCTGGCTCATCACATAGAACACAGCAATCGAAAGCGTAGACGCGGTGAACAGCGGCACATCAATCAGCAGCATCTGAAACCAGCCCATGTAAAAGCGGCAGATCATGGCCGGAACCAGAAGCGCAGTCATCACAATCATCAGTGGATAACTGAGATTCGCGGTGAGGTGGTAGATGGACTCGATCTTGCGCCTGCGTGAGATGCCTGACTTGAAAATCGTAGGCAGCAGCTTGATGGAGACCTGGATAAGACCCTTGGCCCAGCGTGCCTGCTGCGTCTTGAATGCGGTCATCTCAATGGGCAGCTCAGATGGGCATTCCACATCAGGCAAATACTTGAACCGCCAGCCGGCCATTTGCGAGCGATAGCTCAGGTCGGTATCTTCGGTGAGCGTGTCGTGCTGCCAACCTCCGCCATCGTAGATAGCCTGGCGCCGCCACATGCCCGCAGTGCCGTTGAAATTGAAAAACTCACCCGTCCGCACGCGCGAACCATGCTCAATCACAAAGTGCGCATCCAGTAGGATCGCCTCGATTTGCGTCAGCATGCTGTAGTCGCGATTTAGGTGAGTCCAGCGGGTCTGCACCATGCCCACATCCGGCTCGGCAAAATGATGAATTACCTTCATCAGCCAATCAGGCGGCGGCACAAAATCGGCATCGAAGATGGCCACAAACTCGCCTTTGGAAACCTTCAGGCCCTCATCCAGCGCACCAGCCTTAAAACCCGTCCGATCCGTCCGATGCAGGTACACAATCGGGTGCCCCAGAGCCTTGTAGCGGGCAACAATGTCCTCTGCCACCTCGGCGCTCTCGTCGGTGGAGTCGTCCAGAACCTGAATCTCCAGCTTTTCGCGCGGATATTCCATCGCGCACACAGCTTCCACAAGGCGCTCAATTACGAACTGCTCATTAAACATGGGCAGTTGTATCGTCACCGTCGGAAGGTCGTCAAAGTGACTGACAGGATTAGGGTTGTAGTTCTTCTTGTACTTGAAGTACTGGTAGCACATCGTGTAGCGGTGCATGCCGTAAATAGACAGCACGATCATGACCAGGAAGTACGGAATAAGAAGTGAGAGGTCAAACCAGTTCCAGTGGTAGAGCCCTTCAAATGTGCGGTCGGTAAATTGCGTTTTTAGATAGTGCTTGAATCCATTCTCCGGGGCGAGCCACAGCCATGCCGCCGCATTGGTGGCCGTGCGGTCAACAATCGGAAGCAGAGAGGAAAAACTGGCTGAAAGTACGGTAATCAGGGCGCTCCTCCACACACGGAGATAAGCCTGATTGTACGCGAAAGGAAGCAGTTACGGAGCTTCGCGCAGAGCACCGCGAAAGGACGCGTTTGCCCGTCTTTGGCCATCTGGCGTAAGGTGGCGCTCAAGGAGTTTTCATGTCCTCTTCCGCCACTTCTCCCGTCCTTGCCGCAAAAGGCGGCAGCTTTCTGCTGGAGTCTCGGGCTCCGGCTGAGGTGTTCACACCAGAGGACTTGACCGAAGAGCAGCGCCAGGTGTCTGCCACGGCTCAGCAATTTGCCCAGGACGAAATCGACCCCGCCGCAGAGGACATTGAAGCCAAAAAGCCAGGGGCGATGGCCGCGCTGCTGCGCAAGGCCGGTGAGCTAGGTTTCACATCCGTTGAGATTCCCGAAGCCTACGGTGGTATGGAACTGGACAAGGTCAGTTCCTCCGCCCTCGTGGATCACCTGTCCGCGTTGGCAAGTTTCTCCACCGCATTCGGTGCGCATGTCGGCATCGCGACGCTTCCGCTGGTCTGGTATGGCACGCCCGAGCAGAAGCAGAAATACCTGCCGAAACTTGCCACCGCTGAATGTATCGGTGCATACGCGCTGTCTGAAGCCAGCTCAGGCTCGGATGCAATGAACATTCGTACCCGTGCGGTGCTGTCACCTGAAGGCACCCACTACATCCTGAACGGCGAGAAGCAATGGATCACCAATGGTGGTATCGCCGGACTTTATACCGTCTTTGCCAAGATTGATGGCGAAAAATTCTCAGCGTTCCTGATCGAACGTGACACGCCTGGTCTCAGCATCGGCCCGGAAGAGCACAAACTGGGCATTCGCGGTTCATCCACATGCCCGTTGATTCTTACAGATTGCAAAGTGCCGAAGGAAAATCTGCTCGGCGAGCCGGGCAAAGGCCACCACATCGCATTCAATGTGCTCAACATGGGGCGCTTCAAGCTCGGCGTAGCCTGCGTTGGTGGCGCGCGGCGCGCATTGGGCCACACCGTTCGCTATGCAAAAGACCGCAAGGCCTTCGGTAAATCCATTGCAGAGTTCGGCCTGATCCAGCGCAAGATTGCCACTGGCGCGGCGCGGCTTTACGCCACAGAATCGATGACCTATCGCACCGCGGGCATGTTAGACGCAAGCCTTGCAACCCTCGATACGGCCCAGACGGGGGATATGCGCGCCGTGCAGAAGCATATTGAGGAATACGCAGTAGAGTGCTCCATCCTCAAAGTCTATGGTTCCGAGATGCTGGCCTATGTAACGGACGAGCTTGTTTCCACTATGGGCGGTTACGGCTACACCGAGGAGTATCCCGCCGAACGTCTCTATCGCGACGCACGCATCAACCGCATCTTTGAAGGCACCAACGAAATCAATCGCCTGATCATAACCGGCTGGCTGATGAAGCGCGCCATGAAGGGCGAGCTTCCGCTGATGGCTGCCATCAAAACGCTGATGGATGAAGTGATGCAACCGCCCTCGTTCGATGGTGGTGACGACAGCGATATGCCGCTTGCGCGCGAAGCCCGGGCCCTTGCCTCTCTGCGCAAGATCGCACTCTTCTCCGCAGGTGTTGCAAGTCAACGCTTCATGGCAGCGCTTGAAAACGAGCAGGAAATCATGGCCGACCTCGCCGACATGATCAGCCAGGTCTATGCGGTCGAATCGGCGCTCGTCCGCGCGCAAAAGTTGGCTGCTGGTAAAGCTGCCAACTTTGCCGCCGCAATCACCGGCCTTCTCGCCGAAGAATCACTCGCGCTTGCCGAACAGGGCGCCCGGCGTATTCTCGCTGCCTGCGGCGAAGGCGACATGCTTCGCACACAGCTTGCAATTCTGCGCCGCCTGGCGAAGCACGAACCAGTGGATACGATCGCGCTGAGTCGGACCGTCTCACAAATCTGCGTGGAAGCCGGAAAATATCCGCTGTAGCCGCTATCTGTAATCCCAATTCTGCTCACCAAAAGTTCCGGCCCGCTACTTCGTAAGGAAGCGGACCGATTGTCTTGCAATTGCAACTACTCGGGTATTGTTCTCGAAATGACAAAGTCTAGTTTCACAGGATCGGTGATCGAGTGATGATCCAGTCGCGCTGGTTTCCATTTAAGATGCTCAGCCTCTGCAATGGCAGAATCATCCAAGAATGGATCGGTCGACTTAGCCACACGAATATGCCGCGCGTGCCCATTGGCATCCACCGTCATCAGCAGATCCACTTTCCCGGTGCGCTCGGGGTAGATGGAGAGAATATCGTGGTAGGGAACGGCGATTGACTTCGGAGTGCGAATAAGTGTCGGGTCCTTAACGCCGGTGGAAGCATCCGGAAACTCGACCTTGCACGTTGTCTTACTTGTGGAATCACTCGCATGCGCCGAAAGTGCGGTCGCCAGGGGAACCAAAAGCAAACTTGCAACAAGTACGGAACGCATATTCTCTTACCTCCTGCGCCGTTAGACGCAGTGTTGACGACTCATGTAACGCGCACTCGAGCTCAAAGATAAAACCTGATTTGACCCTGGTTTCACGGCCCTTCAATAAGGTGAAGGTGTCTTGGAAGAGCTGCCATCCTCGATGGACAAGTCCTGCATCCAAGCAAATGAGTCCATGTACTCACGTGGCTCGATCGATGTGTCAGGACGCCGCTGTCCCAATTAATTGAAGATGAAGGCAGGGCGAAATCGGAGTAACTTCTAGCTGCGTGCCTTCGACCAGCTTCCGCCAAATTCACGCGTTACTGTCTCTTGTGACTCAACACTGAAGGCGACGTCGAGGATCACGTCTTCCGGATAGCGCGCCTTCCAAAGTGCTCTGCGCATCTATCCCAGCAGAGCCGTATCTTTGAGTAGCGCATCGCGCTCGGCGTCTTTCGCCACGTCAATGCAAATACAGAGATTGCTTGGAGACAGCCGTGTTACGCCCATCGTATGCACTCGCGCTCTTCGAATCCGTTTGCGAATCAGCTTTTTGATCGCTCTGCGTTCGCGGCCGACAGCCCGTACATTTTCCCATCCAACAACGACCGTCGTGCGATAGAGGAAAGGTAACGAGGCGAGCAGCAGGATGACAATGACCGCACCCAGCGCAAGCGGAGCCCAATGGGACATGGAGTGATTCTAGTGTCTTTTGGCGGGCTCGGACAAAGCAAAGGCCCGTGGAGAACCACGGGCCCAAACTTCAAACAAGGTTGGTTGTTTATGCTTTCGCTGTCGTTAGTGCGCCAAGGTCGGCCGCCATCTTTTCCATCGTGAAGGCTTCCAGAATGTCGCCTTCCTTCAGGTCGCCGAAGCCCTGGACGCCGATGCCGCACTCCATACCATTGGTGACTTCCTTCGCGTCGTCCTTGAAGCGCTTGAGCGAGCCAATCTTGCCCTTGAAGACCTGCTCGCCGTCGCGCATCACCTTGATGTCGGAGTCGCGGCGAATCACGCCGTCCTGCACCTTGCAGCCTGCAATCGTGCCCACCTTCGGAATCTTGAAGATGTTGAGCACCTCCGCGCGGCCCACGTAATTTTCCTTGAACGTGGGTTCCAGCAGTCCCATCATGGCCAGGCGCATCTCGTCCTGTAGCTCGTAAATAATCGAGTGCAGGCGGATGTCCACGTCTTCCTGCTGCGCCAGTTCCGCTGCCTTGCGTTCGGGGCGCACGTTGAAGCCAATGATGATTGCATTCGATGCGGCGGCCAGCAGTACGTCGCTCTCCGTGATGGAGCCGACGCCCGAGTGCAGCACCTTGACGCGCACCTTCTCGGTCGACATCTTCACCAGCGAATCGGCCAGCACTTCCACCGAACCCGTGACGTCGCCCTTGAGGATGAGAGCAAGATCTTTCACTCCCTGCTGACGGATCTGCTCGCTGAGACCTTCCAGCGTCACGCGGGAGCTCTTGGCAAGCTGCGCCTCGCGCTCCTTCATCTTGCGGTACTGCGCAATGCCCTTGGCCTTGTCGCGATCGGCCACCACGAGGAACGTGTCGCCGGAATCGGGCAGCGCCTCAAGACCAAGTACTTCCACCGGTGTTGACGGGCCGGCTTCTTGCAATGCACGTCCACGATCGTCAAACATGGCGCGGACCTTGCCGAAGGTATTGCCCACGATGTAGCTGTCGTTCAGGTGCAACGTTCCATCCTGCACAAGTACGGTAGCCACAGAGCCGCGACCGCGGTCGAGCTTCGCTTCAAGCACAGAACCAACAGCCTTGCGTCCCGGCGTTGCCTTGGGACCCTTGATGTCGGATACCAGGCAGATCATCTCAAGCAGTTCGTCCAGGTGCTCGCGCTTCTTTGCCGAGACCTTTACGAAGACAGTCGAGCCTTCGCCACCGCCCGCCCATTCCTCAGGAATTAGACCGCGATCGGCAAGCTGCTTCATCACGCGATCCGGATTGGCTTCCGGCTTATCGATCTTGTTGACTGCCACGATGATCGGCACATCCGCCGCTTTCGCGTGATCAATGGCTTCCAGCGTCTGCGGCATCACGCCGTCATCTGCTGCAACAACCACGACAACAAGATCCGTCACCTTGGCGCCGCGCGCACGCATGCGGGTAAACGCTTCGTGACCCGGCGTGTCGAGGAAGACAATCTCACGGCCGGAAGCTGGCGAGCCTTCCTTGGTGAACTTCACCTTGTACGCGCCAATATGCTGCGTAATTCCACCAGCTTCGCCCGCAGCCACATCGGTTTCGCGAATGGCATCGAGTAGTGAAGTCTTGCCGTGGTCCACGTGGCCCATAACGGTCACAACAGGAGCGCGAGCCACTTCCACCATGTCGCTCTTCTCGTCGTCGAGAGCATCTTCGATGGCCTGGTTCTCAAGCTCCTCTTCGTAGCTGATCACATTGGCGCCTACACCGAAACGTGAAGCCACATCCTTCACCATTTCGGCATCCAGCGACTGGTTTACCGTGACAAAAACTCCGCGCATCAAAAGCGTCGCAATCAGGTCCTTGGCGCGAATCTCAAGCTTCTCGGCCAGATCCTTCACGCTGATGCCTTCAGTTACGGTAATTTCGCGCGTGATGGGCTGTGGTTCCATGCCCATCTGTGCCCCGCCAAACCGTGGCGGCGGCACAAATCCCTTCATCGGACCTTCTTTGGTCTTCGGATATTGCTGATGGCCGCGTCCGCGACCCTTGTTCGGAGTGCGCTGCGCGCGCGGTGCCTCACCTGGAGGAGGAACAGAACCTGGTGCGCCAAAGCCTCCGCCTGGCCGTGGCCCGCCAAACCCACCTGGCCGTGGTCCGCCAAAGCCTGGGCGTCCACCCATTCCGGGGCGTGCACCGGGGCCTCCGGCAAATCCGCCGGGAGCTGTACGTGTTGGGTGCTTGGGGCGTGGCCCGCCCGGGAATTGGCCGCTGCCCGGCGTGCGGTTTTGAAATCCGCCAGGAGACATCGGTCGGCGATCAAAGATTGGCTTACCACGCTGTATTCCAGCAGCCGGTGGTGCGCCGGGAGCCTGGGGAGGCGCCTTGTAAACAGGGCGAGGTCCGGTCTGCGGCATAACAACGCGCCGCACGGGCGGTGCGGGGGCAACCGGAGGGACGGGTGCGCTGGCAGCTGGCGCGGCCGCTTCTGTAGGCGCAGGAGCCGCCGCAACAGGCGGAGCAGGTGCTTGAGGTGCCGGAGTGCTGGTCGCTTGAGTGGCCGGAGCTGCGGACTCTTCGGCCGCTGCTGGCGTTACCGCCGCAGGCGCTTCCACGGGCTTCGCGGGCGGTGCTGCGGGCGGTTTCACAACGACGGTGGCGGCTGGTGGTGCTACCACAACAGCCGGACGCACGGACCCGGTGCCTGCGGGAGCCTTTGCAACAACTGGACCCGAGGGAGGACGGGATGCAATGGCCGGAGCAGCGGGCGGTTTGGCAATAATGTTCGGTGCCTGGCGTACCTGCGGTACGATTTTGCGCGGCTCTTGCTTGGCCGGCGCAACCGGCGCGGCGGTCGGAGCAGCTGTTGATCTAGCTGGCTGTTTCACGACTGTGGCCGCTGGACGTGGTGCCGCGGGTGCCTTGCGTGAGGCGGCTTCTGATTCCTGCTTGCGTGCCAGAATCGCCTTCATCACGTCGCCCGGCTTGGACACGTGCGAGAGGTCGATTTTGGGCGCCACCGCGGATTGTCCACCGCGGGCCGATGATCCACCCGCTTTTTCCCCTGAGCGCCCACGATTGAAGTGCGAGCGCACCTTGTCCGCTTCATGTTCTTCGAGTGAACTGGAGTGCGTCTTGCCTGTGCCCAGGCCAAGCTCCGCAAGTACGTCAAGAACCTGCCGGCTCTTAACCTCCATCTCACGCGCAAGATCGTTGATCCGAATCTTACTCATCCGCCTCTTTTCAAATCCTGTAGTGCCTAAAGCCGCTAGCTGCTCATTTCGACCTCTTGGCATCTTCTGTTGCCGGGGACTTTCATTATCGCCCGATTCGTGTCATTCGTCCGGCGCATCTTACGCGCCGTCCTCTTCATTCAGCTCGTTCTCTTCCGTTTCTCCGGATTCAGCAGCGTTCTCCACCGCCACCTCTGCCCCAGTCAGGCTTTCGTCTGAGACTTCAGCAGCTTCGGCTTCCGCTTTCTGTTCACCTTCACGGATAACATCCTGTGCATTTTCCAGCTCGGCTTCAGCGGTTGCTACCGCCGCATCGGGAGTGGCAACTTCTGCCCCGGTTGGAGCCGCTGCAGGCGTCGCTTCGCCTTCCACGTAATGGCCAAAGTAGTGGCGAACCGCAACCGAGATCTTCTCCAGCGTCTTCTCGCCGATACCTGGAATTTCTTCCAGTTGCTCTGGCGTCATATCGGCCAGGCCTTCAACTGTCGTGACTCCCGCAGCCACAAGCTTCTGAATAATGGATTCGCCAAGTTCCGTAACCTGCTCAATCGGAGTCGTCGGTCCACCGGAAAGTGCCTGCATCTGCTGCTCCACTTCCTGGCGCTTCTCTTCTTCACTCTTGATATCGATCTTCCAGCCCAGAAGCTTCGCCGCCAGACGCACGTTCTGGCCCTTCTTGCCGATGGCAAGTGAAAGCTGCGTGTCATCCACGATGACTTCAAGCTGCTTCTCGCCCAGATCGGTAATCGAGACGCGGCTTACCTTCGCTGGCTGCAATGCCTTTTCAGCAAACGTCGTGATCTCTTCGCTGAATTCGATGATGTCGATCTTCTCGCCACGCAGTTCGCGAATGATGGACTGCACACGCATGCCCTTCATGCCTACGCAGGCACCTACTGGATCGACGTCCTTGTCACGGCTCTGCACGGCAATCTTCGTACGCTCGCCAGCCTCGCGCGCAATCGCGCGAATCACAACCGTGTTGTCGTAAATCTCGGGCACTTCGCTCTGGAACAGGTTCTGCACCAGCTCCGGTGCCGCACGGCTCACAATCACTTGCGGTCCCTTTGCGGCGCGGTCCACCTTGATGAGCACCACGCGGACACGCTCGCCCACCGTGAACTGCTCCAGGCGCGACTGCTCGCGGCGCGGGCAACGCGCCTCTGCCTTGCCCAGATCGAAGATGATGTCCTGGCCTTCAATCCGCTTGACGGTTGCGTTCAGTACTTCCTTCTCGCGATGCGCGTACTCCTGGAAGACCGTGTCGCGCTCTGCTTCACGCACCTTCTGGAAGATCACCTGCTTGGCCAGTTGCGCTGCAATGCGGCCCAGCGGGCTCGTGTCGCGGTACATACGGATTTCGCTGCCCACTTCCACGCCCGGAGCCAGTTGCGCGGCTTCGGCCAGCGTGATTTGGTTGACCGGATCCTCCACCTGCTCTTCGTCCGCGACAACGGTCTTATACACGTATGCCGTGATCGCGCCAGTCTCTCTGTTCAGCTCCCCGCGCATGTTTTCCTGGGTCTTGTAATACTTGCGCGTAGCAAGGGCAATGGCTTCCTCCACCGCGCCGACGACGATCTCCGGCTCGATGCCTTTCTCACGGCTGAGCATTTCAATGCTTTGGTACAAAGCGCTGGACATACGTGACAAACTCTTTCATTCGCTGCTCCACGGTCAGAACTCTTCCAAACCGCGCCGCAGCCAGTTAAATTTCAAATCTCCGGAATCAGTTGCGCCTTCTCAATGTTGTTCAGCGCAATTTCCACCGAGTTAAGACCGGTCTTCCGGCTTTTGCTGTTTTGCCGGACCGCATTCAGGTCCAGCGTGATTCCTTCCCCGGCAGGCTGGCCCAGCCGGCCCTGCCAGTGCCGGTTGTTCCGAACCGGTTCAAACGTCTGCACCTTTACAAGGCAACCGGCAAACCGCGAAAAATCCTCTGCGGTGCGCAATTTCCGGTCCAAGCCCGGCGAACTGGCTTCCAGCGTGTACTCCCCACCAGGCACCAGGTCCTCTACATCCAGAAGAACGCCAAAGTCCCTGCTGAATGCGGCGCAATCCTCATGGGTAATTCCGCTGAGCTGGTGAACGCTCAACTTACCCTCAACCAGACGCTCCGGTAGCCCTTCCGTTCCAGCCGCCAGCTCCGCCTGTAGC
>JAGWSG010000127.1 GCA_028876335.1 Acidobacteriota bacterium | reverse complement strand
TTCGCAGAATCTGCGTACCATTCAATTCCGCACCGGAGGATTCATGTCAGCTTATTTGCTGCTGCTCGCCGCTGTACTCAGCCGTCTGGTGCCCCATCCTGACTGGCTTAACTTCACCCTTGTGGGCGGTGCGCTGCTTTACTTCGGCGCACGGCGCAACTGGCGCGAAATGCTGGCCCCCATGGCAGCCTTGATGGCAACCGACTACATCCTCACGGTGTACACCTATCACTACCCCTTCCACACATCGATGTATCTGGTCACTTGGGCCTGGTATGCGATGGCCATGGCGCTCGGCCACATCCTGCTGCATGCAAAGACATCCTGGGTGCGCGTGGGAGCCGGCATTGTTCTAGGACCGACATCTTTCTTCTTCCTGTCGAATTACGTTGTCTGGCTGGGTGGCACCATGTACCCGCAGACGATGAGCGGCCTGGATGCCTGCTTCTACGCAGCGTTGCCCTTCTACCGCAATGATTTGCTTTCGACGGCGGTTGTAGCCGGAGCCGCATTCGGCATTCCGGTGCTGGTTCGCAAGTTGAAGGGTGATGAATCTATGGCTGTGGCTGCCCGGTAATCATTCCGGCAGCGAAGTTCCTTCCGCGGCGCGAGAATTCGCGCCGCGATTGCGTTTCCACCAGAATCCGAAACCGATACCCGCTAGAGAGATGACCAGTAAAAACGCAGTCAATGCGTGATGAGCTACCAAATCCACGGCACTGGGCCCGAGCTCGAGAACAAGCAGCGACAAAGTAAGCCACCGCACCATGCGGCCGACAAAAATTGCCAGCATGAAGGGCAGCACGCGCATTTCAAACACACCGGCGCTAAAGACAAAAACCTTCCACGGCGTGGGCGGCGGCAGCATGGAAGGAATCATGACCGCAAGGAACTCCTGCCGCTCAAATTTGTCGCGCATCTGCTCAAACCGCTCGCGATTCACGCGCTTGAGCAGAAAAAGCTCGCCGCCGGCTCGGCCAATTCCGTAGGGCACCAATCCTCCGACGGCCGACCCAAGTGAAGCCATCACGCAATAGATCCAGAAGTGCGATTTGTTATTCCACACCCAGACGCTCAGAATGGCGTCCATGGGGACGGGAATCGACGAGGAATCGAGAAGGGCAACTGCAGCGGCGCCCCAAAAGCCCAGCTTCACCAGGGCGGGAAGGATGATGAGGTGCCATTTTGCTAGTAAACCCTTAAAAAAGTGGCTCAAGCTGTTTCCTTTCGAGCTCTCCAAACGTCCATTCAAAAGACTCATTGTACGGGGTGCGCCCGGGGGGCAGATGAGCAATGGGCGGGTTGCCGCTTCCAGAGGAAATGAGAGAATAGTCAGGAAGGTCCCGAACGGAGTGTACCGTTGCCGCCCGGCACGGCACCCAAGCCCGAAGAATGCCCACAAGCGAATCCAAAGCTACGGAAAAAGAGCCGGAGACGGCATTGCCTGAAGAAGAGGCAATACAGACTCCCGCGCCAGAAGACGATGCGCGGCCAAGACCAATTTCCACTTCGCGCTGGGTTGATTACGACACGCACGAACTGCTTGAAATGATCAGCGAGCTCGAAGATGAGCGCCGTTGGGCCCGCCTGCGTGAGGGCATCCTCTGGGCGGTTCTGCTGCATATTCTTCTTCTTTCTGCTGTTACCTGGATTCCGCGCTACGTTCTCAAAGAGCCCAAGGTTATCGATCCGTTTGATGCCATCAAGCAGCGCAAGGATCTCACCTACCTGGACATGCCACCTGATCTGATCAAAAAGATGCAGCCCAAGGTGGAAATCAAGCCGGTGCCCAAAAAGCTGCCACCCATTGACAAAAAGACGCTCGAAGAGATGAGCAAGCCAACGCCTGAGCCAACTACGCCTCCTCCAGCGCCGCAGGAGACGAAGACGCCCGCGCCCGTTCAGCCAGCCCCCGCGCAGCCCACTCCTCCTGTGCCCACACAGAGTGAGGCTCCGCGCCCGCAGGCCGTGCCGGCAAGGCCAAACTTCGCTATGGGATCGCAGAATCCAGCTGACCAGCTACGCCAAGCCATGCGCGATGCGTCGCGTTCGCCGAGTTCGGGTTTTGGCGGAAGTCTGCCCTCCAACGGGGTCATGCGCTTGCATCCCGGTGCTGGCGAGGGTGGCGTGCAGATTCTGTCGGACACGCAAGGCGTCGATTTTTCCTCATGGCTGCAGCGCTGGTATTTCGAAACGGAGCGTACGTGGGATCCCCTGATTCCCGATGAAGTGAATCCGCCCATCTCCAAGCAGGGAGCCGTGCAGATTCGTTTCAAGGTGCTGCCCAACGGTCGCGTTACGGATATGCAGTTGGAAGGCCGCTCAGGCGACACGGGGCTTGATCGCGCTGCGTGGGGAGCCATCACCGGTTCCAGCTATCCGCCCCTTCCCAGCAATTTTCATGGGCCGTATCTCGAGCTGCGCGCGGTATTTCTCTACAATATGCAACCGCCGCACTAGAATCTTGCATCGATGTAGATTGCGGCCTGCCGTTTGGCGGACAGTGTGGTCCCTGTGCCTTTTTCCTCGCAAGCCTGAAACGCTCCTGCGTATTCAAACACCATGGCTTTGCCGGTGCGCGGAAGCCGGGGGAAATGTGTGTCTAATTAGGAACTAATGGAACCAACTGCGATTTGCATCGTGAAATCCTTTGCAATCCGGCGGGTTATCATCACATGAGGGCATCTCTGTCCTCAACCTCACTGGAGAAGCTTTGAGTCTGAAGGGAAAATGGTACGCGCTGTATTTGCGCCGAGAGCCTGCAAGTCTCGCGCTCCTCTTCGGTCTACTCGTTGTTTTCTTCGCCTTCGTCACCGGTCTCTCCCGCATCTATTTCGCCCAGCAACAGGCACTTGCCGTCCGCTGGTCTGAGCGTGGCACCGCCAACCTCAAGGACCACAACTATGTTCCGGCGGTGGATGAATTGCGCGCGGCACTTCGCTACTCACGGGACAACCAGGGCTATCAGCTCAGTCTTGCGGAGGCCCTCATAGGGCTTGACCGCACCAGTGAAGCCGAGGCCTATCTGGTGAATCTGTGGGAGGAGCAGCCGGAAAACGGCCGGGTGAATCTCGATCTTGCCCGCGTGGCCGTTCAGGAGGGTCTTACCAGACGGGCACTGCGCTATTACCACAACGCAATTTATGCCAATTGGCCCGAAGGCGACCAGGTGGCCCAGATTCGGGATGCTCGCATAGAGCTGATCCAGTATCTGCTGCGCATCAAGTCCACCGCGCAGGCGCAGTCTGAGTTGATTTCCCTTCAGGTCTATCTCGGCGATGACACGGCCTATCAGAAACTTCTCGGAGATATGTTTTCGCAGACGGGCGATTACGACCACGCGCTTTCGGCCTACCGCCTGAGTCTGAGTGCCAAGCCACGCGATGCCGCGACCCTTGCGGGCGCCGGCAACGCTGCCTTTCAACTCGGACGCTACGAACTCGCAACCCGCTATTTGCGTCAGAATCTCGCCTTGGATTCAAGCAACAAAAACAGCCGCGATCAACTTCATATGGCGGACCTCGTGCTCCGGATGGACCCCTTCCGCGCGCAGATTCCCACCGCAGATCGCTATAAGGCTGTCGTCAACGCCTTTCAGATTGCCAGCAAGCGCCTGGATGCCTGTCCGGTTGCGGCCAGCTATGCCTCGTCCACTGACCCCAAGAAGGATCTTTCGCAGGAGTGGTCGGATTTGGAGCGCAAAGTCACGCCCGCAGGTCTGCGCCGTGATCCTGACCTGGCGAATACCACTATGGACCTGGTGTTCACTATTGAGCGCCAGGCCAATATCTGGTGCGGATCGCCTTCCGACACAGACAGGGCGCTCTTGCTGATTGCCAGATTGCATGAAGGGAGTTGAGTTGAGCACCTCGTCGAGTTCGCATGCACGCACTGTGTTGGAAGAGGGGCAAGAGGCGCCGTCGGCGCACGAGTTTGCCTTCACTCCTCAGGCGCTGCTGCGCTCAGTCTTTCGCGAAGACCGCCTGTTCATCATCCTCGCCGTCTTCATTGGAATCTTTTCCGGCCTCGCGGTTGTTTGCTTCCGGTTCATCATCGAGTGGGTTCGCATTTATGCGCTGGGTTCGGGTGTGGTGCTCTCACCGCTGCGCATGCTTCTTGCGCCGTCGCTGGCCGGTCTGGTCATTGCGGTACTTGCCATCCATGTATTTCCCCAGTCGCGCGGTAGCGGCGTAAACCAGACCAAAGCCGCGCTATACATCTTCAACGGCTATATCTCCTTCCGTACGGCTATCGGCAAGTTCATCATGTCGTCGCTGGCCATCGGTGCCGGCCACTCCCTCGGTCCTGAGGACCCGTCGCTGCAGATTGGCGCGGGTCTTGCCTCGGCCATCGGGCGGCGCATGCACTTGTCGCGCGACCGCATGCGTCTTATCGGCCCTATCGGCGCTGCCGCGGGCCTTGCCGCCGCATTCAATGCGCCCATCTCTGCCGTTCTGTTCGTCATTGAAGAAGTGATTGGCCGCTGGACCGCAGGCATCCTCGGTTCCGTTGTGCTCTCGGCCGTTTCCAGCGTCGTCGTCATGCGCTGGTTCCTCGGCTCTGAATCGCTCTTCCGCATTCCACCTGTCGAAATTCGCCGGCCTTCGGAACTCGTCGCGTATTGCGTGCTGGGCATCATTGGCGGATTCGCCTCGGTTGCTTTCGCTACCGGCATCGGCGCACTCCGGCCGCGCTTCCGTGATCTGCCTCGCTGGACACAATATTTTCAGCCCGCAATCGCCGGCCTACTGATTGGCTGCATTGCATGGCTCGGAGCTCCACAGGTGATGGGCGCTGGTTACGAGTACATGGACGAAGCCATGCACGGCCACTTCACCTGGCAGTTCCTCGCCATTTTGGCCGGCCTCAAGATTGTCGCCACGTTGCTTTCCTTCGTGAGCGGTACGCCGGGCGGCATGTTTGCGCCCACGCTGTTCATCGGTGCAATGCTTGGCGCGGCCGTTGGCGGCGCGGAACACACACTGCTGCCGCACATGCACTTCTCGCCGGGCACCTACGCGCTCGTCGGTATGGGTGTTCTCTTCGCGGGCTTCCTCCGCGCACCAATGACGTCCGTCTTCATGGTGCTCGAGGTCAGCGGCAATTACTCCATCATCGTGCCCGTGCTGGTGGCCAACACATTTGCCTACCTCATTGCGCGCACCCTGCAGCCCACCTCGGTCTTCGACGAGCTCACCCGTCAGGACGGTCTTGAGCTCCCCTCAATGGAAGAGCAGCGCGAGGAAAATATTCTGCGCGTGGAAGACGCCATGCAATCGCCCAAAGGCTGGTGGCTCGAAAGCGACAAGCTGGTGGAAGATGCCGCAAGGTTAGTCGCGGACGGAGAGAAATCCGAAGTGCTGGTGCATCTCCGCGACCACGGCTGGTGCGCGCTCACTAAAGCCGAGATCGATGACTTGATGGCGACAGGCGACGGCCTCGACACGCTCGCCGAAGTGGCACACGATAAGCACATTCCGTACCTGCATCCCGACCACTCGCTCGACATGGCTCTGCGCTATGTCGACCGCTGGCCGCTCGTGCCGGTCGTGAATCGTGCCAACATGCGCAAGCTGGAAGGTGTCATCTCTGAGCGCGACGTGCTCAACCGCTATCGAGACTTTGAAGGCGTGTAGCCGGACATTGCCAGCAGCCCGGCTCGCGCTGAGTTGCTATTTCGGTTCGGTCCGCTGCATGAACTCTGCAAGGTAGTTCTTCCACACTGCTGCCGCAGTATGTGTCCCGTGTCCGCGCGTCTGGTCCGTGATGGGTAGAAGAATGAACTGCCCGTGCGGGATGCGCTTCACCATCTTCTCGGCGATGCCCAACTCCGGTGGATTGATGAAGTCGTCCGCCGAATTAATCCACAGCACCGGCGCCTTAATCGACTCCAGCCGCGCGCTCGGGTCGTAGTTCCGGCTCGCATTCAGGTAATAGATCATGTTGTTCGCGTCCGTGCGGGCATCCGCGCGTTTCACATAATCCTCCACATACTTCTCGGCCAGCTCCCGCGTCGGCTCGTGCTTCTGCATCTGCAGGGGGCTTGATCCCATAACAAGAAGAAACTCATTCGCCGTTCGCATGCCCACCAGCGGCTCCGTCGTGTACTCACCGTTCTTCCACTCCGGGTCCAGCTTGATGGCCTGAATCGCCATGTAGCGCATCATGCGATTGCGTCCTGCAATCTCAATCGGAAGACACGCAAATGGCGCCAGCGCATCCATGAAGTCCGGGTAAGTCTCTCCCCACATAAAACCCTGCATGCAGCCCATCGATGTGCCAAGAATCAGCCGCAGATGATCCACGTGCATCTGGTCCAGCATCATGCGCTCGCTGCGCACCATGTCGGCGTAGTCATAGGCCGGGAAGTGCATTCGCAGCCCGTCCGACGGGCGGGAGCTTTCTCCATGGCCAATATCGTCCGGCAAAATGATGAAGTACTTTTCAATGTCCAGCACCCCGCCCGGAACAAAAAGCACATTCGAGAAAATCGGATTCAGCAGCGAATGCGCGTCGCCGCCCGTACCATGTAACAGGAGAATAGCGTTGTCCACGTGCCCGGCAGCATTGCGATGTGGCGTGCCGAGCGTCAGATAGTGCAAACGCAATTCCGGGAGCGATTCACCAGAGCCGAAGTGGAAGTTCTTAAGGACGACCGTGCCGTCTTTCGTGGGCCAGTTCTCCGGAGGCGCGGTTTGCGCACATACGGTCATGGTTAGAGCGAAAATCAGCGCCGGCAGCCAGCACAGGCAACGTTTGAACATGGCGGGAGCCTCCGGTGACCAGAGTAGCCCATCTAATCACGGGTACAGTTTCCGCAGCCGCCCCGCCGCGATAAAATTTATAGGTAGACTATGCGCGTTTTGAACGCCATCTCTGTTGCGCCGATTTTGAAGCGCTTCCGCCGTGGCCGCCACGATCGTGGACGCACTCCAGTCCTCTGAGTAATCTATCTCCGAACAGTTTGTCCGCCGTGCGCCGCGTGTCAGCCGTCGCGCAGCGGTACTGCGCAGGACTTCCCGCGCCGCAGTCACAAGATACGAAGCTCATCCGCGAATGCGGATAGAAAGGTCTCTCGATGAACAGCTTTGATTCACGCGCCGTGCTTACCTCCGGTTCGCGTTCGTTTACCTACTTCAGCCTGCCTGCGCTTGAAAAGCGCGGCCTCAACCTGGCTCGCCTGCCCTTCAGCCTCAAAATCCTTTTGGAAAACCTCCTCCGCCGCGAAGACGGGGTGAACGTCACCGCGGAAGACATCGAATTCCTTGCAAAGTGGGATGCCAAGGCTGAGCCTAGCCGCGAAATCGCCTACATGCCCGCGCGAGTCCTCATGCAGGACTTTACCGGGGTGCCTGCCATCGTTGACCTGGCCGCCATGCGCGACGCCATCAAGACCCTCGGCGGTGATCCTAATCGCGTCAATCCGCTCATCCCTGCCGAGCTCGTCATCGACCATTCCGTGCAGGTCGACGAATTCGGGACGCCGCAGGCCTACGATGCCAACTCGCTGCTTGAGTTCCAGCGCAACCGCGAGCGCTACGCCTTCCTCAAGTGGGGCCAGACGGCCTTCCGCAACTTCTCGGCCGTTCCTCCCGGCATGGGAATCTGCCACCAGGTCAATCTCGAGTACCTCGCCCGCGTCGTCTTCACTACAGAAATTGATGGCGAATTTTTTGCCTATCCCGACACACTCGTCGGCACCGACTCGCACACGACGATGATCAATGGTCTCGGCGTTCTTGGCTGGGGCGTCGGCGGAATTGAAGCCGAGGCTGCCATGCTTGGACAAGCCATCAGCATGTTGGTTCCACAGGTTGTCGGCTACAAACTCACAGGCAAACTCCGTGAAGGCGCAACTGCCACCGACCTCGTGCTTACGGTGACGCAGGCCCTGCGCAAGCTCGGTGTCGTCGGCAAATTTGTTGAGTTCTACGGCCCCGGCATTGCCGGGTTGCCGTTGGCTGATCGCGCCACCATAAGCAACATGGCGCCCGAGTACGGCGCAACCTGCGGCATCTTTCCGGTCGACGCCGAAACACTGCGCTACCTCAAGCTCACCGGCCGCAATGACGACCAGATTGCGCTCGTCGAGGCTTACTACAAGGCGCAGGGTCTCTTCCACGCCGCCGGCGCACCGGAGGCCGAGTACACGCAAACACTTGAGCTCGACCTCGCTACTGTAGAGCCCAGCGTAGCCGGCCCCAAGCGTCCCCAGGATCGCGTGTTGCTCAAGGACGCCGCCACCAGCTTCGCCCAGCAGCTTCCCGGTCTCCTCGCGCCCTCGGCCAAGCCGCTCGGCACGCGCACCGCTGAAGCCTGGAACCGCACCACGGAGGTCGCCGATAGCGGCCTCAAGACTGCCGAGCCGCTGCACGTCACCACAACGGTGAAAGAGCGCTTCGGTGTCGATCCTGATAAGTTCCTCGATCATGGTTCGGTCGTCATTGCGGCCATCACCAGCTGCACCAACACGTCGAACCCCTCGGTCATGATCGCCGCCGGCATCCTTGCCAAAAAGGCAGTGGAAAAGGGCCTCACTGTTCCGCCGTGGGTCAAGACATCCCTCGCACCCGGCTCGCGCGTCGTCACCGACTACTACGAGAAATCCGGTCTGTTGCCCTACCTAGAAAAGCTCCGCTTCAACGTCGTCGGCTATGGCTGCACTACATGCATCGGCAACTCCGGCCCGCTGCCTGAAGACGTCTCCAGCTCCATCAACGAGCACGGCTTGGTAGCCGTCAGCGTGCTTAGCGGCAATCGCAACTTCGAGGGCCGCGTCAACGTGGACGTCCGCGCCAACTACCTCATGTCGCCGCCGCTCGTCGTCGCCTACGCGCTTGCAGGCAAAATCGGCCATAACTTCGATACCGACCCGCTTGGCAACGACAAGAACGGCCAGCCCGTTTATCTCAAGGACATCTGGCCCACGCAGGCTGAAGTGGCCGCCGCCATTGAGAAGGGCATCTCCAGTGAAGGCTTCCGCAAGGAGTACGCTACCGTTGCCCAGGGCGATGCAAGCTGGCAGGGCCTCAGCTTCCTCACCGGTGACGTCTACCAGTGGGAGCCCGACTCAACCTACATCCGTAAGGCGCCATATTTTGACGGCATGACCATGACGCCCGCACCCATCACTGACATCACCGGTGCGCGCGTGCTTGCCGTGCTCGGTGATTCAGTCACCACCGATCACATCTCGCCTGCAGGTAACATCAAGGCCTCCGGGCCGGCGGGAACCTATCTCGACACGCACGGCGTGAAAAAGGCGGATTTCAACAGCTACGGCTCGCGCCGCGGCAATCATGAAGTCATGGTGCGTGGTACCTTCGCCAACGTCCGCCTGCGCAACAAGCTCGCGCCTGGCACAGAAGGCGGCGTTACTCGTCTTCTTCCCGAAGGCGAGCAGATGTCCATCTTCGACGCAAGCGTGAAGTACGCCGAGCGCAAAACTCCTCTCGTCATTCTCGCAGGCAAAGAATACGGCTCAGGTTCCTCGCGCGACTGGGCGGCCAAGGGACCGAATTTGCTCGGGGTGAAGGCTGTCATCGCGGAAAGCTTCGAGCGCATTCACCGCAGCAATCTTGTAGGAATGGGCATTCTTCCGCTGCAATTCGCGGAAGGTGAAACCGTCGAGTCGCTCGGCCTCACGGGCGAGGAGGTCTACGACTTCCCCGGTCTGACTGCGCTGCTCAAGTCGAAGTTCGCCAATGGTCGCACGCTTCAAGTGACCGCAACCGCGGCTGACGGGACGAAGAAGACCTTCACCGCACGCATCCGCATCGATACACCGCAGGAAATCGAGTACTACGAGCACGGCGGCATTCTGCAGTACGTGCTGCGTCAGCTCGCGGCTAAATAGCCTCGGCATCAACAGCCCCAAACAACAACGCCACTCCCTCGGGGGTGGCGTTGTTGCATTACGGTAAAAAAGTTTTGAGTGCAATTACTTGCGCTTGGAAATACGCTTAGGCTTCGGGGCGTCTGTCTCTGATTCCTCCGGAGCTTCTGCTTCCGCTTGTGCCTGAGGAGTGTAGGTAACTGTCTCCAGACTGTGTTCGCCCATCACGTGCAGGCGCAGAAAATTCGTGGATCCGGACTTCGTGCGTGTGCCTGCCACAATGCCGATCACCTCGCGGCTGCGAACATAGCGACCCTGCTCCAGCATGTTCTCTGCCAGGTCCACCATTGCCTCGGTCGAATTCACCTTGGGGCAGCGCATTGGCATGGTTCCCCAAAGCAAATTCAGGCGATTCACCGTCACCTCAACCGGGCTAAGTGCAAAGATGGGTGCGCCGGGGTGGTATTTCGAAAGCAGACGTGCCGTGGTGCCGGTTTCCGTGAACAGTGCGATGCCGCGCAGATCCAGATCGTCAGCCGCGTGCGCGGTGGCTTCACAGATTGTCTCGGCAATTGAGAGATGGCTCTGACGCTTGCGCGGCGCCGCCAGATACTGGTCCTTGAGCTGGCGTTCTGACTCGCTGATAATGCGCGCCATCATGGTGACGGCTTCCACCGGATACTTGCCCACGGCGGACTCGCCGGAAAGCATCACGGCGTCACTGCCGTCATAAATGGCGTTCGCCACGTCCGACACTTCCGCGCGTGTCGGCCGCGGATTCTCGATCATCGACTCAAGCATCTGTGTCGCCGTAATCACCGGCTTAAAGTACTCCGCGGCGCGGCGAATGATGAGCTTTTGAAATGCAGGTACCTTTTCCGGCGGAACTTCCACGCCCAGGTCACCGCGCGCCACCATAATGCCGTCAGCCACCTGCAGAATCTCATCCAGATGCTCAATCGCCTGCGGCTTCTCAAGCTTGGCAATAATCCACGTCTCGCATCCCAGCGCCACCACACGGTTGCGCACTATGCGAATATCCTCGGCCGTGCGCACAAACGAAACGGCAATTGCGTCCACGCCGTTCTTCAATGCAAATTCCAGATCTTC
Source organism: Acidobacteriota bacterium (assembly GCA_028876335.1). Taxonomy (GTDB): domain Bacteria; phylum Acidobacteriota; class Terriglobia; order Terriglobales; family Acidobacteriaceae; genus Telmatobacter. Next base: position 10,384 of record JAGWSG010000127.1, on the reverse strand, counting down.
GGCGTCTTTCTCTGTCAACGAGGGCACGCGCACAGGGATGCCCGGCAGATTGATGCCCTTATTCTCCCCCAGCATGCCGCCGTTAATGACTTCGCAGACAACATCCTTGTCGCGAATTTCATGAACTCGGAGTTCGATCAGACCATCGGAGAGCAAAATGCGTGAACCCTGCTCTACGTTATCGGCCAGAGTTTTGAATGTTGTGCCAACAAGCGAGGCTGTGCCAAGGACTTCACGCGGTGTAATGGTTAGCTTCTGTCCAGCCTTGAGCAGCACCGGCTGGTGGTCCTTCAGTTTTGAAGTACGAATCTTGGGGCCCTGCAAATCGGCAAGAATGCAAAGCGGCTTATGTTCTTCACGGCTCACCTTGCGAATCATTTTGATGAGCTCGAGTTTTTCCTCGTGTGTTCCATGCGAGAAATTCAGCCGGACCACATCAACACCGGCACGCACCAGCTTGCGAAACGCAGGCTCCGTGTTCGAGGCCGGGCCCAGCGTAGCCACAATTTTGGCACGTCGCTGGATGTGTGATTCAGTCAGGCTAGCATCGGGAAACGGCATTCAATAGGCTCCAAATAGAGGGGATATTCAATGAAAAATCGAATAAGTAGACCAATTTCCATTGTACATTGGGGTTTTTGTCAATTAGCGACAACTTCCGCATGCGTACAAACCTATTCCCATCAAGGGATTTGGATTTGAAATGCTTCGTCGCGCTACTCATTCAGCCTGCGCCGTTCGCGATAGAGAACACCGTTGAACTCCGCGCCCAGCAGAACACTGAAGGAAGAGATATACAGCCAGACAAGTGTCGCAATGCCGGCTCCGAATGAACCGTAGAAACGCGAGTAGTCACCCATTTCTGTCACATACCAGCCAAAGAGCAACGTAGAAGGCAACCATACAAGCGTTGCGCCAATTGCGCCCGGCATCACATGCTGCCAGTGCTCGCCTCGCCGAGTGCCAAAGTGATAGACAGCTGCCAGAACCGTAATGCTGGTGAAAGTAGCAACAGCCCATCGCGCCAGCCGCCAGGCAATCAAAACGATCGGCCTGAGTTGATGAAACACACTGTGAATGAGCCACAACTCAATCTGGTGCCCAAACACCAGAGCGAGTGTGGCAGCTGCCAATGGAATGAGTGCAATGGGAACCAGCAGGATTGCGCGAAATCTCCGCTCCCAAAATCGCCAATCACCGCGCGGTAGCCGATACGAACGGCGAAACCCTTCCATCAGCGAAAGCATGAGGCCGAGTCCCGCAAACAGACTCAGCGTGAGTGCGGAAACAAGCAGTTGCCACGAGAGCAATTGATGCCGCTGCATGGAATTGCGCACAAGATACATCGTGTCGGCAGGCAAAAATTGCTCAAATGCTGAACGGATCTCACCAAGTAGCGTCGGACCCGCGGGGACCGTTGCCAGCAGTGCTGTCATCACCACCAGAGTCGGGAACATCATCAGCATTCCCGAATAGGCAACTGCCTTGGCTGTATTCAGAACGTCGTGCTCCAGCGCCAGCCATACGGCCTTCCGAAAGTGAGCCACGTGTTGCTTGAGGTGAATTCCTGTCACGAAAAGAGCATAATGCCCCTTCCTGAGGGAAATGAGACTCGGGAAGAGATGCGTAATCCACAGACACAACAGACGGTGCAGTCAGGCGCAAACCAAAATGCCGGATTTTCCGCCGAAGGTCTCGGATTCTTGCCCCACAAACCCTAAAAATGCGCATCACAGGCCCGAACTGGCTGAAAACGTATATCATGGGCGAGTCATGTTTCAACTGAAGAAAATCGCCCTTATCTCCTTTGCGCAATGGATTGCGCTGCTTGTAGTCCTTTCGGTGCCATGCGGGGCGCAGTCCGTCCCGCCTTCCAATCCGCAGCTTGCCTCCAAAGCCATTAATGACCGGGTTGAGAAACTCCTCGGCAAAATGACACTCGAGGAGAAAATCGGTCAACTCGTCCAGTACTCGGCCGGCGCCGCCACAGGTCCATCCGCGTCCAAACTTACCTATGACGAACTGGTCGAGCGAGGCCAGGTAGGGTCAATGCTCAACGTGGTGGGCGCAAAACAGACCAACCACTATCAGCACATTGCCATGGAGAAGTCGCGCCTCCACATTCCCATCATCTTCGGTCTCGACGTGATCCACGGACACCACACCACATTCCCTGTGCCGCTGGCCATCGCTGCAAGTTGGGATCCTGATGCCGCAAAAACTGTCGCCCGCATTGGTGCTCGCGAGGCGCGCGCCGGTGGCATCGACTGGGTTTTCTCACCCATGGTCGACATCGCTCGCGATGCGCGCTGGGGACGCATCATTGAGTCCAACGGTGAAGACCCATACCTGAGCTCGGCCATGGCGCGAGCCTGGGTAGAAGGCTACCAGCAGGGGGATCTGTCAAAACTCGATTCCGTGGCCGCATGTGTCAAACATTTCGCCGCCTATGGCGCAGCCATTGCGGGCCGCGATTACAACGCTGTCGAGATGGGATTGCCCACACTCCGGCAGGTCTATCTGGCGCCGTACCACGCCGCTGTTGAAGCAGGAGTAGCAACCGTCATGTCCTCCTTCAATACCGTCAACGGAGTCCCCGTAACGGCCAATAAATATCTGGAGACAGACGTTCTTCGCAAGGACTGGGGCTTTGACGGATTCGTCGTTTCCGATTGGCAATCTGTCCTTGAGCTCGAAGCTCATGCCATCGGAGATGGCTCTACCGTAGCGCGCAAGGCTCTTGAAGCAGGCACGGACATGGACATGGAAGGCAATCTCTATGCCACCACCCTTGCTTCACAGGTCCGCTCCGGCAAAATTCCCGAGTCGGTCGTCGACGAAGCCGTTCGACGCATCCTTCGTGTGAAGTTCGCGCTTGGCCTCTTCGAGCACCCCTACACGGAGATCACTCCGCCCTACACTCCCACTGCAGAAGACCGCGCCACCGCCCGCAAAGTGGCCGACGAAACCATGGTGCTCCTGAAGAATGATTCCGTCGAAGGCATCGGCAATTTACTCCCACTCTCGTCGAAGGAAAAGACAGTCGCGCTCATTGGCCCATTGGCTGACAACCAGAGTGAATTGCGCGGCGCATGGACAGGCGGAGATCCAAAGTACGTCGTTACCCTGCGTCAGGCGCTCCAGGAACGTCTTGGCGACCACTTGCTTTACTCCGAGGGCTGCGCGCTCCTCACCGGGCCCGGCGCCAAACTACTTGAAGACACCCGCCCGCATGATCCGGAAGCCGCCACCGATCCTGACAAGACCATCGCTGAAGCCGTCGCCGTCGCAGAAAAAGCAGACGTTGCCATTCTCGCTCTCGGTGAACCAGCCAGCCTGATGGAAGGTGAGGCCGCCAGCCGCACCAGGCTCGGATTCACAGGTGCGCAGGAGAAGTTGCTGGAAGCCGTCGTCGCAACCGGAAAACCGGTCATCCTCGTCGTCATCGCTGGCCGTCCCCTTGCCATCAAGTGGGCCGGTGCGCTGGTTCCCGCAATCATTGAGGCGTGGAGTCCCGGAATGGAAGGCGGTCACGCTATCGCCGACGTACTCTTCGGTGATGTCAATCCTTCCGGCAAACTGCCCGCAAGCTTGCCGCGTTCCGTGGGCCAGGAACCGCTGTATTACGCGCAACTGCCCACGGGTCGTCCAGAGCCGAAGGACTACACGGGTCTGCCGCAGGATGGAATTGAAAAATTTGTCTCGCGTTATCTCGACGAACAGAACTCGGCGCTCTTTCCTTTCGGCTGGGGCCTGAGCTATACGCGTTTTCGCTTCAGCAAGCCCACGCTCAGCCGGACGGATATTCCTGTGAATGAACTCCGTGCAAGCCGCGGACCTGTCACAAAAGTTAGTGTGGACGTGACCAATACGGGTAGCCGCGAAGGTACCGAAGTGGTCCAGCTCTACATCCGCAACACGGACGCGAACCTCTCACAGCCAATTCGCGAACTGAAGGGCTTTGCCCGCATTACCCTCAAGCCCGGCGAGACGAAGCATGTCGAGTTTCCACTCGGCTTTAATCAACTCAGCTACTACAACGCGAACGTAGAGCGCGAAGTCGATCCCACCACCTACGACGTCTGGGTCGGCGGCAGTTCTCTGGCCACAGAAGAAAATTCATTCCGCATCGTCGAATAACGTGAAAGGCATGACGGCGCTCACACCGTCGTCATGCATCGCTGGCTTACAATCGAGTCATGAGTTTTCCTGCACAACGTATGCGCCGTTTGCGGCAATCGGAGCCGATGCGCGCACTCGTGCGCGAGACGCAGCTTGACCCCGGCGATCTGATCTATCCGCTCTTCATCTGCCCCGGAGAAGGTGTGCGCCGCCCCATTGCGTCCATGCCCGGCGTCTTCAATCTCTCCATCGATGAAGCAGTCAAAGAAGCTGAAGAAGCTGCGTCGCTCGGCATCGGTGGCCTCCTGCTGTTCGGCCTTCCCGAATCCAAAGACGAGCAGGGAACCGGCGCATGGGATGATGACGGCATTGTGCAGCGCAGTCTGCGCGCCCTCAAACAGTCCGGCGTCGCGAAGAAACTCGTCCTCATCGCCGATGTTTGCCTCTGCGAGTACACCAGTCACGGCCATTGCGGCATCGTTGTTGAGAAGGGAACAGGTTTCGACGTGGACAACGATCCGACGCTTGCACTGCTCGCAAAAACCGGAGCGAGTCTAGCGCGTGCCGGTGCGGATATCGTCGCACCCAGTGACATGATGGACGGCCGCGTAGCCGCAATCCGCGCCGCACTCGATGCAGACGGCAACACGCAGACACCCATTCTCAGTTACGCTTCGAAATTCGCCTCCGCGTTTTACGGGCCCTTCCGCGACGCCGCAGACTCCGCACCGCAGTTCGGTGACCGACGCACCTACCAGATGGATGGCGCAAATCTGCGCGAGGCGTTGCGTGAAATCGAACTCGACCTTGTCGAGGGTGCGGACATGCTGCTGATGAAGCCCGCAATGCCCTATCTTGATGTGGTGAAGGCGGCGCGCGACTTGACCGGTGTACCAATTGGGGCGTATCAGGTTTCAGGCGAGTACTCCATGCTGCAGGCCGCCTTTGAAAAAGGCTGGCTTGATCGCAATCGTGCCATGTTGGAATCGCTCGTAAGTATGCGTCGCGCTGGAGCAGACTTCATCGTGACCTACTTCGCAAAAGAAGCAGCCAGGCTGCTTGCTTAATCACAAGACGCACATCGAAGTGCGCATCGTTCAATTCGCGTGGATATGAAATGCGGGGGCATTTCATATCCAAAAGCGCGTGCATTTGCCGCAATCCTTCATGACACCGGCTCACAGGGTACTGCACCAGCCGCTACGATGAGCTTTTGATTTTTTCGAAAGAGAGTGAAGGCATGGAGCATGGAGTGCAATGGATCGGCCCGGCGATTCTGGTGGTTTTCTGCCTGGCCTACGCGCTGGTATTCGCTGAAGAGAAGATTCATCTCCAGAAATCCAAGCCTGTAATGGTAGCCGCCAGCATTATCTGGGTCCTCGTTGCCATCGGCTTTCGTGCGGAGGGCCGCGCCGAGGAACTCGGAGAGCTTCTGCGCCATGTGTTACTCGATTACACCGAACTCTTCCTCTTCCTGCTTTCCGCCATGAGCTTCGTCAACACTCTGGTCGAGCGCGGCGTCTTTGACGAGTTGCGTGCGCGACTGATGAAGATGCGCTTGTCGTCGCGTGGTATCTATTGGGTCATCGGCGCTCTTGCCTTCGTCCTTTCGCCCATCGCAGACAACCTCACCACCGCGCTCGTCATGGGCACCGTTGCTGGCGCCGCGCTCGGTGGCAACCGAAAGGCCGTTGTCGGAGCATCTGTCAGCGTTGTGGTCGCGGCAAATGCCGGCGGCGCATTCTCGCCATTCGGCGACATCACCACGCTGATGATCTGGCAAAAAGGCATGGTTCAATTCGGTGAGTTTTTTGTTCTCTTCTTTCCCGCGCTCATCAACTGGCTCGTACCTGCCGCCATCATCGCCTTAACCATTCCCAAAGAGTTTGCTCATACCGAAAGCATGCATGTCTGCGTCAAGCGCGGCGGCTATGTAGTTGCCGGCATGTTTCTCGCGACCATCGCCACAACCGTAACGCTTGACCACGTTTTGCATATTCCGCCCTTCCTCGGAATGATGATGGGGCTGGGCGCGCTCGGCATGTATTCCTATTACCTGCGCACCACGGAAGCAAAGCAACTGCCGCAGGGCTACGACGATCCTGCGCTCAGCATTCAGCACGACGAGGAGTGGCAGAGCAAGCGCGCTTTTCACTTCTTCAACATTCTTGAGAAGGTCGAGTGGGACACGCTCCTCTTCTTCTATGGAATCATCCTGTGCGTCGGTGGACTTGGCGCCGTCGGCTATCTCGGAACCCTCTCCACTTTTCTCTATTCCGGTCACGGCGCTACTGTGGCCAACATCACCATCGGCGCGCTTTCCGCCATGGTCGATAACATCCCGCTCACATTTGCCGTTCTCACCATGAATCCCGTCATGGACCACGGCCAGTGGCTTCTCCTCACATTGACGGCCGGCGTCGGCGGTTCTCTTCTTTCCATTGGTTCCGCCGCAGGCGTAGCCCTTATGGGGCTTGGTAAAGGCAATTACACCTTCACCGCACACCTTAAATGGACCTGGGCCATCCTACTCGGCTATGCGGCTTCCATTGCTCTGCATCTAGTCATGAACGCTCACTACTTCACGAGCTAGAGGGGCCAGGCAGGGCGCACCCATCAGCGCCGCATAAAAAGTCTTTGCGCCGAGCGGAACGTGTGTTTTTCTAAAGGCACTCGTCTATGCGCGCAGCCATCGAACGCTATTTCCAGTTCGCTCACCTGGGAACCAACTGGCGAACTGAAATCCTCGCCGGCGTCACCACGTTCCTCACGATGGCCTACATCGTGCTCGTGAATCCCGCCATCCTCTCTCAAGCCGGTGTACCCCTCGCCGCGGTCACTGCCGCAACTTGCCTGTCCGCCGCCTTCGGTTCCATTCTGATGGGCGTCTTCGCGCGCTATCCCATTGCTCTTGCGCCGGGCATGGGCCTCAATGCTTATTTCACCTACACCGTTTGCCTCAAAATGCATGTCCCCTGGCAGACGGCCCTTGGTGCGGTTTTCCTCTCTGGCATCATTTTCCTCGCGCTCACCGCTGCCGGTATTCGCCAGCTCATCCTGCGTTCCATTCCGCATGAGCTCTACGCTGCAGTTGCCGGAGGCATTGGCCTCTTCATCGCGTTTATAGGTTTTCGCAATGCGGATCTGGTCGTTGCGGATCCGGCAACCTTCGTCGGCCTTGGTAATGTGCGCAATCCCACCACCGCCCTCGCTCTGTTCGGCCTCGTCGTGATGGTCGCGCTTGAAATCAAAAAAATCCGCGGCTCCATCCTCATCGGTGTTCTTGTCACTACGGCCGCGGCCTGGACTTTTCATCTTGTGCACTGGCAACCCTCCCCAGGCGGACTGCAGGCGCTCGCAGGAACCATGATGAAGCTCGACATTCGCGGCGCCATCAACACCGGGCTGCTTGAAATTGTTTTCGTCTTCTTCTTTGTGGACCTCTTCGATAACCTGGGAACTCTGGTTGCCGTTACCAAACGCGCCGGCCTCATCGAGAAAGATCACTCCATCCCACGTCTCAGCCGTATCCTTTTTGCTGATGCCGCCGCCACTGTTGTCGGTTCGCTCACCGGAACCTCCACCGTTACCAGTTATGTGGAATCCACGGCAGGAGTAGCCGCCGGAGGCCGCACCGGTGTCACAGCCATCGTCACCGGCCTGCTCTTTCTTGGCGCAATAGGCGTTGCGCCGTATGTTGGTGCCGTGCCCACTGCCGCCACCGCCCCGGCCCTAATCCTGGTCGGTTCCATGATGCTCGCCACCATCACAGAGATTTCATGGCATGACCCCTTGGTCGCAGTTCCGGCCTTCCTCACCTTGATTCTGATCCCCCTAACTTATTCAATCGCCAATGGCCTCGGCTTCGGCATCATCGCCTGGGCAGTTTTACATCTGGTCACAGGCAACTTTCGCAGGCAGGATTGGCTTCTATACATATTGGCAGCACTGTTTCTGTTTCGATTCGTCTACCTGGGGGCCGGCTGAAACAGATAGAGCCGTACGAGTGGCCGCAAAGAGCCACAAGGGGGGAGTCATTCGCAGTCTTTCCATTTTGCCTGTTGCGGCGATCGCTGTCTGTTCCGTGCTTTGTTCTGCTCAGCCGGAGTCCTACCGCGTGGTGCGGGCCCACCCCCATGACCAGAGCGCCTTCACTCAGGGTCTGGTCTATGTGGACGGTCATATCTACGAAAGCACAGGTTTGGTGGGCCACTCATCCCTGCGCATGGAAAACATCGAAACCGGACGTATCCTGCAATTCCACGATGTCCCCGGTCCATACTTTGCGGAAGGCCTCACCGAGTGGCGAGACAAGCTCATTCAGCTTACGTGGCAATCGCACAAGGGATTTGTCTATGACCGCTTCACTTTCAAACTGGTGAAGACATTCCCGCTTGATGGGGAGGGCTGGGGGCTCACGCAGAATGGTGTGAACCTCATCGTCTCTGATGGTACGGCAACCCTGCGCTTTCTCGATCCCGAAAACTTCAAAGTAGTGCGCCGTCTCACCGTACGCGACAACGGCCACCCGGTAACGCAGCTAAACGAGCTTGAATTCATCCACGGCGAAATTTTCGCCAACGTGTGGCACACCAACCGTATAGCTCGCATTAACCCGAAAACCGGCAAAGTGATCGCCTGGATCGATCTCACCGGCTTGATGCCCGGACCCGAAAGAGAAAACCCGGAAGCCGTTCTGAATGGGATAGCCTACGACCCCGTGCGTGATCGCCTCTTTGTCACCGGAAAATACTGGCCCGAAATCTTCGAGATTAAAGTAATTCCGGAAGAAACATCCAATGCCGTGGCCACTTCGAAGCACCACAAATAGAGGAAATTCCTCTTTCAGGGCCTCCAGCTTCACACGCAATCCCTGCAATCAATCCACCGCCGACTCTTCCGGCTCCTTGCGTTTCACTTCGATGTGCTCAAACGTCGCATTCAATGAGGTCACATGCGCCACGGCCTTCACCAGTCGAGCTTCGTGCCGTCTGCGCTGTATCCGCTTTTCCGGCGGCGCATAGATGTGTTCGACAGATTCAATGAGATACGCGCCGGGAAGAAAATCACTGTCCTCTCCCATGCCCTGGCCGGGCAGCATGATGATCTGCCCCTCTTTCGGCAGTGAGTGCAGCGTTTCCAGTGGAACGACGTTGATGCACGTCCCGTCGCCCGCAATAAACTCCAGACAATCTCGGCTGTGCCAGGTGCCGTCGCGCACCTGTTGCGCTTCCTGCCGCGCCTTCATTGACTGATAGAAAGCGGCAAACACAGTTGGCGTCACAACCAGAAAATCAAAAATGCTCGACATCGATCCAAGATGGTCAAGCATCGTGCCTGAAATAAATGAGTCCATAACCCCTCAATCCAAAATGGGGTAAAACAATTCCCGCCGGTTAGCTTTGCATCCGGTGCCCCTGAGCTGCACAAAAGCGCTCATGAAATACGCATGATCTGAAAACTGGAAAGTACGCGAAAACCTGCAGGAGTGAAACTATCCTACTGGCAGGTTGGTGGGAATCCAATCAGGAACGCATAAAGAACCGGCTGGTTTCGCTAAAGACGCGGCGCAAGCCGTTCCAGCAGCCGAAGCGTCGGCCCGGCCTGGTTGATGGTGTAGAAGTGCAAGCCAGGGGCGCCGTTATCCAGCAGCGTCTCGCACAACCGCGCCACCACATCAATTCCGAACTCCACCAGACCCTGCTTGTCGTTCTGCAACTCTTCCAGCCGCAGTTTGATCCAGCGCGGCAAATCCGCCCCGCACCCTGAGCAGAACCGCACCGTGTTCGCATAGCCCGTAATCGGCATAATACCCGGCACAACCGGAATCGTAATCCCGGCCTTCGCGCATCGCTCCATGAAATCTATGTAGGCTGCTGCGTTGTAGAAAAGCTGCGTAAGCGCGCCGTCCGCGCCTGCATCCACCTTGCGCTTGAAATTCTCGAAATCCACCGTCGCACTCGGTGCCTGCGGATGCACCTCCGGATACGCCGCCACTTCAATCGTGAAAGCATTCCCGTGCTGCTCGCGAATGAATTCCACCAGCTCATTGGCGTAGTGAAACTCGCCCGGTGCTGACGCGCTCATTGCCGTGGCCGGCAAATCCCCGCGCAACGCCACGATGCGTTTCACTCCGCACGCACGATAGCGCTCCAGCAACTCGCCCACCCGCGCGCGCGTCGAGCCAACACACGTCAGGTGCGGTGCGACCTCTATGCCCGTCTGCGCCACCACCGTCGTCAATGTCTGGTAGGTACCGTCC
>JAGWSG010000126.1 GCA_028876335.1 Acidobacteriota bacterium | reverse complement strand
GCGGTATTCAGCCTTGGTGAGCAGGTGGATAAGTGTCCCTTCTGCGGGGTGTGGGTACTCACAGGATCGGATCACAAACAGCACGCATGTCCGCACTGTAACCGACAGTTTGCCGTGGATGAGCACCATTCGCTGCATCCTGCGTAAGCACGGGGGATAAGCTGGCAAAGTAGTGGAAAGTATGAGCCGCGCGGGAGAACCCTGCGCGTTTGTGTTTGGAGCGCTTAAGGCAATCTCTTGTCGAAGTCAATGGCTGGTTGAAAACCAATGGGCGTGCATGCGCTCAAGAAACTCTCTCGTAATTGGGAAACCCGATGCGGAGCCTATGACTGCATCGACCGGGCAGAATGGGCACACTGCGGTTTGGCCACCATCGATCCATTCTGTGATCTGAGCAGGGGAAAACATCGCGAAGCAATAGAAGCAACCGCACAATTCACTTCGCTCCAGTTCCTTGCGATGGAGACTGCAATGTCTGTGTGCTGCGATGTGATCGGGTTCAAAGATTCTGTGCGGAATCTCCATGATCGCTTCAATTCTAGCCGCGAATGATCAAGATTTGGCTGTCTGCTCTGCGTGAAAGTGCTTCCAGATCGCATCCGCAGTCTTGCGCGAGACAACAGCGGCCAGTGATTCCGCGGAGGCCTGCTGCACTTCGCGCAGAGAACCGAAGTGCGTGAGCAGACGTTGGCGTGTCTGCGCGCCTACGCCGGGAATATCCAGCAGTTCGCTCTTGCGGTCACGGATGGCGCGGCGCTGGCGGTGGTAGCCAATGGCAAACCGGTGGCTCTCGTCGCGGATCATCTGGATGAGATGAAGCACAGGTGAGCGCCGGTCAAGCACCACCGGTTCATCCTCATTGCCATACACGTAGATGACCTCTTCCTTCTTGGCAATGGAGGCAAGTGGCTGTGTGGTAAAACCCAAAGACTCAAGTGCGTCTGCAGCGGCGTGCAATTGCCCGAGGCCGCCATCGATAAGAATGAGAGACGGGAGCTCGCGCTCTTCTGCTTTTAGCCGGCTGTAACGGCGGTGAACGACCTCACGCATCGATGCAAAGTCATCGACGCCAAGTACCGTCATCACTTTGAACTTGCGGTACTGCGCCTTGTTCATCTTGCCGTCTTCCCAGACGACGAGCGAGGCGACGGTTTCCGCACCCTGAATGTGCGAGATATCGAAGCACTCTATGCGGCGCGGCAACTCAGGCAGCATGAGCGCGTCGGCAAGCGCCTCCTGAATGGCCTTGCGCGAGGGCTCAAGCACGCGGAAGCGCTGCGTGAAGGATTGCTTTGCGTTCTGTCCGGCGAGGTCAACGAGGGAACGTTTTTCTCCGCGCTGGGGAACAGCAATCTCTACCTTGTGGCCGGTGCGCTCCGTAAGCAGAGCTGAAAGCGATTCACGATCCGTAAACTCAACCGGCACCAGAATGCTGCGCGGAACGTAGTGCTGGTCAATGTAGAGCTGTTTGAGCAGCGCGGAAAGCACATCGTTCGGTTCGGCCTGCCGTGCTGTCGCCTCGGCGGCTTCGTCTTCGCTCTCAAGCGCATCGGGAAGCTCATCCCAGAAGAACTCGCGCCGGTCGACAATCTTGCCCGAGCGCATGTGGAAGAGATTGACGGCGAGCGCTCCATCTTCAAAGTGGAAGCCGAATACGTCGGCTTCATCGCTTTGCTCGGCGGTGGCAATGCGCTGTTTCTCACTCAACTGGCGTACCGTGGAAACCTGGTCGCGCAGGCGTGCGGCAGCTTCAAACTGCTCGTTCTCCGCGGCCTCCAACATGCGTGCGGAGAGCGCCTTCTCAAGCTCGGCGTGTTTGCCTTCAAGAAAGAGCTGCGTGTCGCGCACCGCATGAGCATAGGCTTCGGGCGTAGTGAGCCCCTCCACACAGGGGCCCAGGCAGCGATGAATGTAGTACTGCAGGCAGGCGCGCGGATGGTAGCGCGAGAGATCGACCTTGCAACTGGGAATGAGAAAGCTGCGGTGGATGAGTTCGGCGACGCGATAGGCGAGATTGCCGGGGAAGTAAGGTCCGTAATACGCGGAGCCGTCTTTGCGCAGGCGGCGGGTGACGAAGACTTTGGGGTAACGGTCGGCCAGAGTGAGCTTCACGTAGGGGTAGGTCTTGTCGTCGCGCAGCAGGATGTTGAAGCGCGGCTTGCGCTGCTTGATGAGATTGTTTTCCAGCGCCAGCGCTTCGTGCTCATTGGCGACAAGGATGAAATCCAGATCGACTGCTTCACGCATGAGCGAACCGGTTTTCGCATCCGCCTGGGAGGCTTCAAGCAGATAGCTGCGTACGCGCGAACGAAGGTTCTTGGCCTTACCGACGTAGATGACTTCACCCTCGGCGTTCTTGTAGAGGTACACGCCGGGCTGGGTGGGCAGGTTGCGAATTTTCTCGTAGAGATCCATGCAAAGCGAGCCAGTTCATCTGTGGATAAACGGCGATGCACCAGCCATTTCATCCACTTTCAGCATAGCGGGGCTAAGGCAAGTGCCAAAGTATGCCCAAAAGGTAGAGCAAAGGTTACCAAAGAGGGTAAGAATTACATGGTTCAGGAGGAAGGAACTGTTGTGTGCGAATCCTTCTAATGCACAGAAAACAATGACCTTGCGTGGTCGTCTGACTTTGGCACGCCGGGTGCAATTACCAAGGCGAAGTCGATAAGACAATGTCTGTCCGGATGGTCGAGTCCACCACAAGGGCGGATTTGGGAGGAAACGACACAATGACGAAGTACGGATTTGGGATTTCCATGGCTGTGGCGGCGTTTGCAGTTGCCGGAGTGACCGGTTGCGCGACGAAGAATTATGTGCGCCAGCAGACGGCGCCGATCATTCAACACACGGGACAGCTTGAAGACCAGACAGCTCAGAACACACGCAGCATTCAAGATACCGACCAGCGCGCGCAGTCAGGCATCAAGCAGGCACAGAGCGCGGCCGATGCAGCGAGCCAGAATGCGCAGTCTGCCAACACCGCGGCCGGCAATGCAACCACCGCCGCCAATGATGCAGTGCATCGCGCCAGCCGTCTTGATGACGTGGTGCAGGGATTGGACAAGTACAAGCAGGTTGCAGACGTGACTGTGACCTTCGGGTTTGACAAGTCCACACTGACCGCCGATGACAAGGAGCAGCTTGACCAGTTTGCCGGACAACTTGCTTCCGCTCAGCACTACATCCTGCAGGTGACCGGTGGTACAGATTCGACCGGACCGAAGCAGTACAACTACGACCTGAGCCAGCGCCGCGCCGATGCCGTGGTGCAGTACCTGGCTGCCAAGTACAACATCGCACCGCACCGCTTCTATCTGATCGGCATTGGTGAAGATAAGGAAGTGGCCGACAACTCAACCCGTGCAGGCCGCGCGAAGAACCGCCGCGTGGAAGTGCAACTGCTGACCAACATGGCCGGTCAGGATGCCACTGCACCCGCCGCAAGCAATGGCGCGGGCAACTAAGTTTCCGACGACACGGAATAGACAGAGACAGTAGAGCTCTGAGATATCCCTCCCCCAATGAACTGCAAAAGGGCAACCGATAGGTTGCCCTTATTTTTTTGCTTCAATCAATTGGGGCCTAGGCTCCGGCTTTTTGTCCTGCGGCGTCAAGCTGGCTTACATGGCTTGCGCGTACATCGTTCGCAGTAAACAGTCGCAGAAAGGGTGCGCTGCCTGCGGCGGCTTCGACTGCCGGACGTCCGCCTGCTTCTTCGCGTTCCACAATGCAGACAACCGCGGCAATAACCATGCCGGCTTCCTTTGCGGCTTCAATGGCGTTGATTGTGGAAGCGCCGGTGGTGCATACATCGTCCACAATCACCACGCGCGCGCCCTCTTTGCAGAAGCCTTCAATGCGGCGGCCGGTGCCGTGAGACTTCTCTGCCTTGCGCACAAGAAAGCCCTGGATCAGGGGGGCGTTGGGATTGGACTGCGCGCGCCAAGCACTCGCGGTGGCCACGTTGGAGACGATGGGGTCTGCACCCATGGTGAGGCCGCCCACGGCGTCTGCTGCGATATTGTTGGCTTCCAGCAGTTCGAGGATGGCGTGGCCGGTGAGACGTCCGCCCTCAGCGTGCAGTGTGGTGGTGCGGCAGTCAATGTAGTAGTCGCTGGTGCCGCCGGAGGAAAGCTTGAACTGGCCGAGTTTGAAGCTGGTGCGGGCCAGCAGCGCGAGAAGCTGTTCGGTGTAGGTAGGCTGAGTCATCAGGTTCGATTGTAAAAGAAAGTGGTCGGGGAACAGAGATCAGGAAGCCTGGAGTGCAGATGAGCAATGTCTGCTGGTTTACATGTTGCCCAGGTGCTTAAAACCGCTTGTGCCGATGAGCATGAAGGCGAAGAGCAGAAAGTTGTATCCGGCGTGCACCACAATGCTCGCTGCCAGGGACCGTGTACTGAGCCGCACCGCACAGAGCACCATGCTGATGACAAAGAGCAGCAGGAACGGGCCGAGCGAGTAGCCGGTCTGGTAGGCATGCATCAGGGCGAAGGGAACGCTGGTGAAGATGGTGCCCACAGCCATGGCCTGCAGGGACCAGTCTGGATTGCCGAAGGCATCGGCGCGTCGCGGTTGCACGCCTATGATTTTCTCGCGCAGCCAGTCCACCGCCGTGCAGATGGCGGGCAGCAGAAAGCCGCGGTAGGCCAGCTCCTCAAAAAACGGCGCCATTGTAATTCCAAACGCGAAGAGAAACCACGCGGCGCCGGGCATGCGGAAGATGCGGTCAATAGGCGTGTCGGGGGGGCCGGGCATAAAGTAGCCGTTCAGCATGGCAAGCAGGAAACAGAGAAGTGAAATGGAAACCAGCTTGCCAAGGCTGCGCACTGCGATGAAGCCATTCCAATGAATACCACTGAGAAAACTGCGCTGCCAGAGCAGAGGGAAGAGCACCCAGGCCATGAAGAGTGAAATGAGGTAAAGGACAGCTTCGCTGCCGAGTGTATAACGCACGTCCGCCTGTGCCTGCTGCAGGTTGGTGACACCAAGGAAGTGAAAATGAATGGCCGCGCGCGATAAAAGGGAAGCGATAATTAGCGAGCAAATGGCGATTAGCCCAAGAATGCCCACGTGCCCGACATGCGGAATGCGCTCCTGGAGGATCGGTTCAGGCGCGAAGATATTTTCAAAGAGAGCAGGCTCGAAACCGTCTTCGTGATCTGTGCGAAGGTAACTCTCCGTATTGCCGTCCCTATCGTAGGGATGACTATTTTCTGAGTGCGGCTGAGCGGCGTCGTTCACGCCTTCTGAGATGTGGGCGGGTGAATCAGTTTCCGGCGGATCACGCCGCCAGTCATTCACGGTTTTACCGTCTTTCTTGTGCGGCCGGATTGCTTGGCCGATTTCGCGGTTTTGGCGCGTTTGGCTGGGGCGTCCGATGCGGATTGCGCAACTGCGTCCGCAGCATCCTGTGCCGCGGCCTGCGCGGCAACGGCCCTGAGCTGTTTGGCGTCGGCTTCTTCCAGCGCACGCAAGCCGTCTTTGGATGTCGTGTAATAGCGCGCGAGAAACTTTCCGGTATAGGACTCCGGCGTGGCGGCGATGCGCACGGGCCGTCCTTCGCCGATGAGGCGTCCACCGTCTTCGCCGCCTTCGGGGCCAAGGTCGATGATCCAGTCGGCATTGCGCACCACGTCGAGATTGTGCTCGATGATGACGACGGTGTTTCCGAGATCGGCAAGGCTATGCAGCACTTCAAGCAGTTTACGCACATCGTCAAAATGAAGGCCGGTGGTGGGCTCATCGAGCAGGTAAAGTGTGCGGCCGGTCTGGCGTTTGCTCAGTTCCCGCGCCAGCTTCATGCGCTGCGCCTCGCCGCCGGAGAGGGTAGTGGCGCTCTGTCCCAGATGCACGTAACCCAGACCGACATCGACGAGTGTTTGCAGCTTCTGGCGAAGCTGAGGCACGTCTTTGAGCACGGTCAGAGCGTCTTCAATGGTTAGGTCGAGAATGTCAGCGATGGAGTAGCCGTGGAATTTTACGGCGAGCGTTTCCTGGTTGTAACGGCGCCCGTTGCAGACTTCGCACTGCACGTAAACGTCGGGCATGAAGTTCATTTCGATGCGCTTCTGCCCGTCGCCCTGGCAGGCCTCGCAGCGGCCGCCAGTGACGTTAAAGCTGAAGCGGCCTGGCTTGTAGCCACGCTCGCGCGCCTCGGGCAGCATGGCGAAGAGGTCGCGGAGGGGCGAGAAGACCTGTGTATATGTCGCCGGGTTCGATCGCGGTGTGCGGCCAATGGGCGATTGATCGATGCGGATGACCTTGTCGATCTGCTCAGCACCGGTAAGGTCGTCGTGTGAACCGGGTTCTTCGCGTGAGCCGTAGATGGATTTGGCGAGCGCCCGATAGAGAATGTCATTGACGAGCGTGCTCTTGCCGGAACCGCTGACGCCGGTGACCACTGTCATGATGCCGACCGGGACCTTCACGGTGAGGTCCTGCAGGTTGTGCTCGCGCGCGCCGGTAATGGTGAGCCACTTGCCGGTTAGCGGGCGCGGCTTTTCGCGATGCAGAATCTCCGCGTGACCGGCGAGATATTTGCCGGTGAGCGAGTTGCTGCTGGCCATGATCTGTTCCGGAGTGCCTTCTGCGACGACATGGCCACCGAGCCGTCCGGCGCCGGGGCCGAGATCGACAACGTAATCGGCGTGACGGATGGTGTCTTCGTCGTGCTCCACGACGAGCACGGTGTTGCCCAGATCGCGCAGTTTTTCCAGCGCTTCAATCAGGCGGTTGTTGTCGCGCTGATGCAGGCCGATGGAGGGTTCGTCCAGCACGTAAAGCACGCCGCGCAGGCGCGAGCCGATTTGCGTGGCCAGACGAATGCGCTGGCCCTCGCCACCGGAGAGCGTGGCGGCGCTGCGGTCAAGTGAGAGATAACTGAGGCCGACGGCGCAGAGGAACTCAAGCCTCTCGACGACTTCTCGCCGGATGCGTTCGGCAAGGAGTGCCTCGCGCGCAGTGAAGGTGAGACCGATGGCAGCCGAAAGCGCGCGGTTGAGCGGCATGGCTGTGAAGTCAGAGATGGAGAGGCCGCCCACTTTAACTGCAAGCGACTCTGGCCGCAGACGCTTGCCGCGGCAGACGGGGCAGGGAGTCGCGGACATGAAGGTCATCATGTATTCGCGGTAGCCATCGCTGCGTGCTTCCGTCAGCGAGTCGCGCAGATACGCCAGAATTCCGTGGAATCCGGTGCGCGGGCCTTCTCCCTTTGGTGGACCATACATCAGCAGATGCTGTTGCTTGTTGGGCAAGTCTTCAAACGGCGTTTTCAGGTTGATCTTGTACCGCGTTGCCGCAATCTGGATGAGCTTGATGAGGTACTGCGAGGCCGAACCGGGGCCAAGGCCGCCATCAAGCAGCGGCTTCGACCAGTCATTAATGATCTTTGCCGGATCGAAGTCGTACAGCGAGCCGAGGCCGTGGCACTCCGGGCATGCGCCAAACGTTGAGTTGAAGCTGAAGCTGCGTGGCTCAAGTTTGGGCACGTCGAGTCCGCAATCAGGGCACGCCATGGATGAGGAGAAAAGCTGTTCGGTGCCATCAGCAAGACTGATAAGCGCGAGGCCATTGGTCATTTGCAGCGCTTTGGAGACGGCCGTTTCAAGCCGCTTTTCCATGGAGCCCTTCGCGTCTGCCGCACCCTTGCCGCTGGTTGCTTTTGTGCCGGCTTTTGTCGCGTCAACGTTTGAGGGCTTCAGCAGCACCCGGTCCACAATGGCTTCAATATTGTGATTCTTGCGCTTGTCCAGCGCAGGCGGATCGGAGAGATCGACGAGCTCGCCATCCACGCGCGCGCGAAATCCCTGCTGGTCAAGCTGGTCGAGCAGATCTTTGAACTCGCCTTTACGCCCGCGGACGACGGGTGCCATCACGGTGACGCGCTCGCCCTGGCTGAGTTCGAGAATGCGCTGCACAATCTGTTCGGCGGTCTGGCGCGCAATGGGGCGTCCGCAGTTGGGGCAATGCGGCGTGCCCACGGAGGCGTAGAGCAGGCGCAGGTAATCGTAAATTTCAGTGATGGTGCCCACCGTGGAGCGCGGGCTGCGGCTTGTCGTCTTTTGCTCAATGGAGATGGCCGGCGACAGACCCTCGATGGAATCCACGTCGGGCCGCTCGATCTGGTCGAGAAACTGGCGCGCGTATGCGGAGAGGGTTTCGACATAGCGCCGCTGGCCTTCCGCATAAATGGTGTCAAAGGCAAGCGAACTCTTGCCGGAACCGGAGAGCCCGGTGACCACGGTGAGGGTATTGCGGGGAATGCGCACACTGATGTCGCGCAGATTGTGTTGGCGCGCCCCGCGCACGGTGATGTGCTGAATAGCCATTCGGTGATCTCAGGTGTGCGGCGGGTGAAGCGCGGGTTACCCCGATTGAGCCGTGGAAACGACCTACTGGAGGTATTTTATTTGCCAATAGAAATCAGGGTCAACGCGGGATGAAAGAAGCACAAAAGGATGCGAAAATAGATGAAGTGACGCGTGGAAAAATTGTTTGGAAATTCCACGATTTTCAGCGGATGGGCGGGGGCTTAATCTGCTGGATGCAGGGCGCGCTTTTGAGGCTTGTCTGATGACGGATCTGATTAACCTGATTCTTTTTGCCACTGTTTCCGTTGGCGCGCTTACCCTGGGAGTTGGACTGGCCTTTGCAATCCTTAAGCTTGCATTTGCCTCCATGGCACCCAGGCGCGAGAAGCCTGCAGCCAAATCCGCAACTGTGACCGCTAAAGTTTCAGCCTGATTCCGGAAATTCAAAAGTTTCCTTACGCATGAAAAGACTGCGAACAGCACGCTGAGCCTACTGCGGTTGCTGTTGTTGTTCCTGCTGCTGCAACTGCTGCTGACGTCGCTGCATTTCCTGCATAATCTCCTGGGGTGTGCGAATGGGCTGATTGCCCGGCGGCATATTCGGCTGCATCACCTGCGGCTGCATGAGGGGTTGCGGTTCGGGCTGATTGTCCGAGTTGTCGTCAGATGAGTCGTCGATGGAAGACTCCGGTGCTGGTTGCGCCATGGGACGGGGCCCGCTATCTGCGCTGCGGGCACTGAGCACTATTTCACGCGGCGTGCCCTGGCCCAGGTCTCCAAACATCAGCACGTTATAGCCGGATCCATTCAGTAGTCGAGTCAAAACCTCGTTTGCGCTTCCCGGCCCATAGGTACCGAAAATGCGCTCATCCTTGCTGAGGCCTTCTATCTTTGATCCGGTGGCCACCGCGTAATCATGCAGGATCTGGATCAGGCTTGAGTTGGCCGCTTGAATTTCCAGAAGTATTTACGCGATCAATTCCGGGATTTGATGCGATTGTTGGCAATCCACCCTTCTTGGGTGGCAAGAAGATCAGCTCAACATTTGGAGATTATTACA
This sequence comes from Acidobacteriota bacterium, assembly GCA_028876335.1. Classification (GTDB taxonomy): domain Bacteria; phylum Acidobacteriota; class Terriglobia; order Terriglobales; family Acidobacteriaceae; genus Telmatobacter. The sequence continues at coordinate 132 of JAGWSG010000126.1, read as the reverse complement.
ATAATACTCTTAAGATCATTTTCCATCCTGCCAAGGGTGCGGCAGATATATGCACGTATTTTTTTAGACTCGCGGCTTTGATTTCAAATGATATTGGCTTATTTGGATTTCTGGCCACGAATACAATTTCTC
>JAGWSG010000125.1 GCA_028876335.1 Acidobacteriota bacterium | reverse complement strand
TTTCAAAGGCGCGGAGGTCAGTTTCACGCATGGCGCGTTTGGAGATGTTGACGTTGACGGCGTCGCGTCCGCTCTCCTGATCGTTCATGGCGTAGTGTTTAAGGTCGCCGATGACGTGCTGGGACTGAACGCCTTTTTCGACCCAGCCATCGAGGGTGCCGGCAAGCAGTGGGTCTTCACCCTGGTACTCGAAGGTGCGGCCGTCGCGCGGTTCGCGCGCGAGATTGACGCCACCGCCGAGCGACATGTTGTAGCCTTCGTCGCGCAGTTCGCGGCCTATGAGCTGACCATATTCGTAGGAAGCGTGAGGATCCCAAGCGGAGGCTGCGGCAAGATTGTTGGGCAGCGCAGTGGAGTAGCGGCCACGCATGGCGCCGAGGGTGACGCCGTAGGCAGAGTCGGCCATTTGAATGGCGGGAATGCCGAGGCGCGGAATGGAGTTGACGTATCCGGCGCCGCCGTTGGATTCAGTTGGCTTTGTCGACATGAAGTCCATGCCACCGCCATGCAGCATGGAGATCTTTTCGTCGAGGGTCATTTCTTTGATGACGAGATCGGCGCGCTGGTCAGGCGAGAGGCTTTTGTCAGACCAAGCGTAGTGTTTTGGAGGAGGCATTCCGGGCATTTGTGCGATTGCCCACGGCGCTGCGAGAAGTGCGGCCGCGCATGCGGGTAACAGAAGATTGCGTAGTTTCATACAGCTCTTTATCCTTTAAACGAATTTTGACGTGCAAGATCTATCCGATTTTTGAATCGGACATATCTTAGTGCATTGGACGACGGGCTGGCAGAGGCTGTGCCAGGTAATCGACAGGGCTTTACTAGTAGATGATGTGAAGCTCCAAGGAGAACTGGTGGCCGCTGCCGATGGTGTTAGTGACCGATCCCTAATCGCTTTCTGTCAGCATGCTCATACCGCAGTTTGTATCTCCATCGCGGCGTACGCTCTGGTGGAAGCAGCTGTTAGAGAATATGCGGATTCACCCCATTCATTGCCTGCAGTTGACAGGCGAACCGAATGTCCCTGGGTGGACGAAAATTCCAGCCTGGAGAAACCACTCTTGTCCAGCTTGTTGAGATTAAGATACCTTTGCCGTCCTGGTTGCGAGCAGGATTGATTGCGGCTGAATAGCATGCGTGGCTTCTATATCAAGGAAAGGGTAGATACGCCGATAAGCTTCAAGGGCAAGTTCGCGTTCTGAGCGAACTGTTGGAGGCCAGTTGCTTTCCAGAACCGCACTCCCGGTCAGAGCACCATCGTGCGCATCAACGAGCTCAAATTGCGCGAGTAGTTGATCGCCCTGACGTGTAAGAGCACCGGTGATAATTGTTTGAACACCGAGGGTCTCGCCAATCTTACTGGGATGGATTTTCTCAAGTGGATGGAAATAGAGAGTCGATTCCGCCAGGACACGAAGTCCGGGTGTAAGACTGAGCCATTCCGTCAGGTGCCAACTTATGATGCGGCTGACTGACTGCAACTCATGGTTGCCGTCGCACCTAGGGGGAAGAACTGCGACTCGGCGCACAATTGTGGACGGCAGAGGGGAAGGTATCGTGGGCGCTTCTATTGCAAGAGACTCTGAGAGAAATCGATAGCCTCCCGCTGCCACAGTTTCAATGAAGCGCGGGTTGCGGGCAGATTCGCCGAGAGTTTCGCGGAGCGAGTGAACCACCTTGTTGACGCCACTTTCGAAATCGACATGAATATTCTGTGGCCACAGGAGTTGCTGGATCTCTTCACGCGAATGGGTGCGAATGGGCTGCTCCAAGAGGATGGAGAGAAACGTGCGAGCCTGGGGAGTCAGATGCACACTTAGCCCGCGTTTGCGCAGTTCACCACTGGCAGGGTCGAACTCGAAAAGCCCAAAGCGAACCTGGAAATTGGCCGCAACTGACATAGCGCCTCCGAGGGTAAAAACCGGAATTGCGGACGTATGGCAAGCACCACAAAAGATGAGCATAGGTAACTCGCGGCAGTAACGGCATCTGGTTACCATGCAATGACTTAGATAAGCGATAGCGTCGGAGAATATAGCACTGTTCTTGTTGAGGTGCAAGGAATGTGTAAGGGAGAACTGAAGAGAGTGGGAATTTTGGCTCGTAACCACCGTATGAGCTGATAGATATGCGGGAACAATTCCCGAAAAAGAAGTAAGTAAAAGTAAGTTGCAAGACGCCTTTGAGCCTGCCTAAGCTGCCTGCGGCGAAGAGAACGCACACCGGAAATTCCGTGGGGTCCGTTGGCACGACCCGAGCCAGAAAGGCTTCCCCAAAAACAATTCTTTGTGAATGCGTGATTCCCGAGAGCAAGTCATCGCGCGATAGGGCCGTCCGGCAGCCTGGATATTGGGCTTGCGGGAATGCGGTTGCCTCCTGCGCGCGATGCGTGCAAAACCAGTTCCCCAAAGAAGGCAAGATTATGAACTATGGAATCTTTTCCCAGAAACGATTCGTTATGCTGTGTGGACTGCTTGCAGCTGCAACAGCAGTATTGAGCGCGCAAACCCCACCTGCGACGCTGATGCAGATTGACGGCAACGCGGCGCAAAGCGGTGGATACCCAAGCTGTAGTTACGGTACCTGTGACTACTGGAACCTGTTGAATGGAAACGGAATCGGCACACCACCGGGAGCGGAAGGTAACTCGATCATACGTAGCTTCATTAATGGCACGACGAGTACCGATAGCTTTACACAGGGTGGATCAAAGGACTTTAATCCGCTGAGCGACTGGAGATGGAGCGGGTCTCCGACACCAAACAAGGACACTTTGAATGCCGGATATGGCGCGCTCTACCAGGGCACGAGCAATGACTATGTATTGATGTTTGGCGCTGATCGCGCTTCGCCGAACGGCGATGCGAATATCGGGATTTGGTTTTTCCAAAGCGCGGTTAGCCTGAATCCGAATGGTACGTTTAACGGGTCGCATATGGACGGGGATGTGTTTGTAATTTCCGCATTTGTTGGTGGAGGTGGAACATCCGCCGTCTCAGTGTACGAGTGGGATCACACTTGCCTGAAAGGCGTAAAGAATCCCACATCCGGACAGTGCGCAGACGCAAACCTTAGATTGAAGATCAGCCAGCCGTCGAGTTCGAGTTGCGGAAGTGCTTTGGCATGCGCTGTAACAAATGCAGTGACGACGAACTCAACGTGGGAGGGCCCGCTGGCATCTCCACTATTCTTCCAAGGCGGAGTGAACCTAAATGCAGTACTTGGCGCAGAGAATTTGCCTTGTTTTGCAAGCTTTCTGGAAGAAACTCGATCATCACAATCGACTTCCGCAGTATTGAAAGATTTTCTTCTGGGTGGCTTCCCGGTGTGCGGAATGAAGATCACGAAGCAATGCGATGCGGCGAACTCGGGATCGATTGTGAATGGCGGTACACAGATTCACTATGCGTGGAAGGGAACAGTGCAGAATACCGGCATTGGAACTCTGGACAATGTAGTCATTACCGACACGTTGCCGGATTCATCTGTGGTTCACCCAACGCTGATGGTGAATGGTTTGGCCTCAACGAGTCTAGGACCGAATGAAACTGGTAATTACAGCGTTACGTTCGATATGGCGGGACTTTCGGCGACCAACAATGCGACGGCAAGCTCGTCTACAGGAGGCACGACTGTGAATGCGGATGCTCCCGCGCAAGCTACGTGCACGGCCAACGTGAGCTCAGCGGTAAGCGTAGTGAAGAGCTGCGTTGCACCGGGTCCGGTGTTGAACTGCACCAGTTCCGGATGCGTGGTCCAAGTGAATTTCTCGGCTCACGTGTGTAACACGGGCAATACCAAGCTGACCAATATCACGCTTGCAGACACACCGAACGCAATGTTCAGTTCGTCGTCGATCAGCAGCTTGTTCCCGGCAGGTAGTGTGGACGGACAGGGTAATCCGACAGACTGTGCGGACGTGACCGGACACTACACACCAACCAACACCAACGTTACAGGCGATGGCGCTACGAACGGGCGATACACGTTCAGCGACATTGTTTCTGTAACGGGCGCAACTCCTGCACTTGGAGGAGCACTACCGCCTGCGCCTGGTGCGGCGAACTGCCCGAATGCGACTGATCTGGCATGCTCCAAGGCAATGTGCCCGCTTTGCAACGCAGGTGAGTGTGTGACTCAATAAGGCGCGAGGACAGAAACTGCAGCAAGGCGGGCGACAAACCAGTCGCCTGCTTTGCTGCACCTAATTTAAGAGACGGACAGTGGAGAATTGCTGATAAAAATGACAACCAGACGAATGCTGGCAACTCTGGCCACGCTGATCTTGATATCTACCGGCAACTGGATGCAATGCAATGCCCAGCAGGGGGCAGAGGAGTCGAAGGCCAATATTGCTTTGAACAGTGGAGAGGCCTATACACCTGTTCACGCATTCGATACGAAACGCGATGCGGTGAAAGATATTCAAGCTGCAATTGCCGAGGCTGAGCGTACACGTAAAAGGATCATTCTGTATGTGGGCGGCGACTGGTGTCCATATTGTGCGCAGCTGGTAATGTTGTATCGTGCAGACCCAACGCTGCTGGCACTGCGCGACCGCAGATTCATTACAGTGTATGTGTTTTATGGGCCGGAGAATCGCAATGAAAAGGCTCTCAGGAGATATGGAAAGGTGCTCGGTGTGCCGCACTATTTTGTGCTGAATAGCAACGGCGAGCTGCTGCATTCGCAGCATCTGCTTGAACTGCGTACGGCCGGGAGCTACAGTCCCGAGAAGTTTCGCTCCTTTTTTGAAGAATGGGCACCCGGAGGCAAGCTGGGCGACCGGGCGACAGGCAAATAGAGCGGAAGCACGAAACGCCTTGCAACATGGCGAGAGGACTCGCAGTAAGGATTGCGGCGCTGTCCTCTGGGCGTGGCTTTACTCGAAAGCAAAATCAGCTGAAGCGGCTGGTTGCTGAGCTGAGTTTGGACAAGCTTGTGTTGAAGGACATCGCCTCGGGAAACTTCTAAGCCCGGAGCGACGGCGCTGTGCGGTCTCTCATGCACTTGAAGAGTATGGGATGAGTGAGCGAAGGGCGTGTCGATTGGTGAATCAGCCACGCGGCACGCGACGCTACCAGCCGACACAGCGTGACGACGAAGATGCACTTACCCGGGCAGCGATCGAGTTGGCCAGCCAATATGGACGCTATGGCTATCGTCGGATCACGGCGCTACTGCAACGAGCGGCGTGGCGTATAGGCAGGGACCGGATCGAGCGCATCTGGCGTCGCGAAGGGCTGAAAGTTCCCCAGAAGCATAAGCCGCGTGGACGTTTGTGGTTGAATGACGGCTCGTGCGTTCGGTTGCGTCCAGAGCACGGCAACCATGTATGGTCCTATGACTTCGTGAGTGCCAGAACACACGATGGCCGGACGGTGCGGATACCGAACCCGATCGACGAACACAGCCGGGAGTGCCTGATGATCCGGTCGGAACGCAGGTGGAGTTCCACGAAGGTGATCGAGGCGCTTGCTGATGTTATGGTGACCGAAGGTATGCCGGAGCATCTTCGCTCCGACAATGGCCCTGAGTTCGTGGCGAAGGATCTGCGCAAGTGGCTCGCTGCCACAGGAGCGAAGACGGATTACATCGAACCCGGAAGCCAGTGGGAGAACGGCATCTCCACCACCCCCGACTGCGACTATCGATCAACAAAGATAGCCGCGCTACACTAACAAGGAATCTGGTGCAAAAGATCGGGCAGACCAGGCTAAGTGCAGTCATCAAAGTAAATCTAAATCCACACGCAAGGGGCATATTCTCAGCGAATCGGCCAGTTCGAGGATTTGCCCACCGTACTGCCGGAGCGCTATGTTATGCCAATGTGGCTGCGCGGAGTGATTTGCAAGTATAAATTCAGGTTTGTTTTATATGCGGTTCTGTTGATGACAATCGCGGATTATTCCCTCGTATCTCTGAGAGCACAGGGAGTCGATCAATTTACTGCTCTACTTAAACAGGGGTTTGCGTTGCATCAGCAGGCGCGCTTCACTGAGGCAATCCCAGTTCTTGAGCGTGCACGGCAACTTGAACCCAACGACTATTTTGCGAATCTTCTTCTTGGCATTGATCTGCTGCGCACAGGCAGGCCGATGGAATCTTTGCCGCGTCTTGAGCTGGCGGTGCGAGTGCGCCCTGCGGAAGACATCCCGGAAGGTTATCTCGGTGAAGCAAATGCTACTTTAGGGCGCTATGCGCAGGCAGCAATCCACTATCGCAATGCAGTGGTGCGTTCACATAATGGCGAATCGGCACTGGAAGCATGGGCCGATTATGCGCTTGAGCGTTTTCACCAGATTGGCGAAGAGCTCCGTGCGTCCAGTACGGGTATCGCCACCGTTCGCCGACTCCAGGCTGCTGCAAAGCTGCGAGGATCGATGAGCTGCGTGGCTTCAATTCCGACTCTGGAGCGGAGACTTGCCGACGAAGGCCTTGCACATCCAACGCCACAGTCGGCCGATACTGCCTATCGACTTTCTGTTTGTTATGCCGTAGAAGCAGGCAAAGTTGAAACGCAACTCGACAAGATTGCAAAGGATGGAGCGGCAATTCATCTGCTTCGTGGCGATGTTCTTTTACGCCTTAACGGTGATGCCATGGCTGCACAGGGCGAGTACAAGCAGGCGATTGCTTTGCGTCCGGGAGATCCGTCACTGATGGAACGACTTGCATCCGCGCAGTTGATTGCCGGGGATATGGACGCCGCAAAGCAATCTGCCCAGGCAGCCCTCGCATTGGATCCCCATCGCCGCGAAGCTATGCGAACGCTCGCTGCTCAAGCAATGATTAATCGTGATTATGAGCAAGCGCTTCCTTGGCTAGAGAAGCTGGCCGACCAGTCGCCTGCAGATCGTATGGTGCAGGTTCAACTGGGCCGTGCATTGGCGCAAACCGGTCATCCTGCGGAAGCATTGATGCACCTCGCGCCAGCTCTTGCGGCTGGTTATCCAGACGAGAAAGGTGCACTCCACGCTCTATTGGCGAGGGTATATCGTGAGCTTGGACGTGATGCAGATGCTGCGAACGCCGCGGCCACGGCGCGCCGCCTTTCAGACGCTTTCCAGAATGGCAACAAAAACGCTACGGGTGAGAGTGAATATGAGAACGAGTAGGCGGCAGTTTCTACGTACAAGCCTCTCGGGCTCTGCGGCATTTCTGGGATCCCATGCGTGGCTTCGTGCCGCCTGCCAGACCGCGCAGAAGCCGACGATTCAGCTCGTCAGCGGCGCAAAAGCGGCAGGCCTTGATTTTGTACTAAACAACGGTGCGCAAGGCCACAAATATCAGGTGGAGACGCTTCCTGGCGGTTTAGGTGTCATCGATTTTGACAACGACGGTTGGCCCGACCTTTTCTGTACGAACGGGGCGGCCCTTCCCTCTCTTGAAAAGACTGACGCGAAGTACTGGAATCGACTCTATCGCAACAATCGTGACGGCACATTTACTGACGTCACAGTAAGGGCGGGCCTACGCGGAGAAGGCTACTCGATGGGGGTGGCCGTTGGCGATTTCAACAACGATGGCTTCGATGATTTATTTGTCGTTGGAGTTCATGCCAATTATCTCTATCGCAATAATGGGGACGGAACCTTCACTGAAATCACGAAGCAAGCTGGGCTATCAGGCTCCGGTTCGGTTGGGCATCCATTCTGGAGTGTAGGAGCCTGCTGGATCGACTACGACAATGATGGCAAGCTGGACCTCTTCATCTCCAACTATTGCGACTGGAGAGCTGGGACCGATCCCATTTGCGGAGGAATAGGAGACAAGGCTCGCACTTACTGTCATCCGGACAATTATCATGCCGAGCCGATGCAGCTGTTTCATAACAATGGCGACGGTACGTTTACTGAGATTACGCGCAAAGAAGGACTACCAGATCTCCTCGGAAAGGGAATGGGAATAGCGGTTGCTGATTTCGCGGATGACGGCATGCCTGGCATTTTTGTCGCAAATGACAACGCGCGGAATCTCCTTTTACGGAATCGCGGCAAAGGGTTTGAGGAAGTCGGTGTCGATGCCGGAGTTGCCTATAACGGCGACGGCCGCAACATCTCCGGCATGGGCGCAGACTTCGGCGACATCAATGGCGATGGCCGCCCGGACATTGTGATGACTGGCCTGAAGAACGAGACATATGAACTCTTTCTCAATCGCGGTCATGGAGTCTTCGACGATGGCAGTGTCAAATCCGGTTTGCTAAATCTCAGTCGCCGTTGGAATGGTTGGGGGTGCGGATTCGCCGATTTGGATAATGATGGGTGGCTCGATCTCTTTGTGGCCGGTGGCGGACTCGACGTCGAAGACGGCGAATCAAATCGCGTCTACCATAATCTAGGCGGCCGATTCGAAGATGTCACAACCCAGGTTGGCACTGATTTCCAAAAGTCCGCGCTGCATCGTGCAGTAGTCTTTGCGGATTTCGATCGCGATGGGCGGCTTGATGCCGCGGTATCCGCGATCAACGCGCCACTAGAACTCTGGTGGAATCGCAGTCCAGAGCCAAACCATTGGCTTCAACTGCGGCTGACCGGAAGCAAGAGCAACCGCTCCGCCATCGGTGCGGAAGTGCGCTGTTATTCTGCCGGCTTTAAGCAAGTTCGCACAGTGTCCGGCAGCATGGGGTATGCGTCTACGAGCGATCGAACCATACACTTTGGCCTTGGTGCGTCGAATCGAGCCAACGTCGAGATTCGTTGGCTGTCGGGATTTGTACAGAATCTCGGCGAGGTACAGGCAAATCAGCGGATAAACGTTACGGAATCAACTGCCACCCACGCTTCCAAAGATTGAGAATCTCAAGTGCCAGATGACGTATATGAGTGGCTCTGCGCCTGTTCGGCGCAGAGAGTCATGGCATTTCCGCAACTTAGAGGTTATTGCAGTCGATTTGTTGCACGCTGATGCCGGACAAATTCCAAAACCTTTGGAATCTCGGCATAGGTGGTTAAAACACAAGAAATAACGCCATCCTGGATAGACTCTTGTTTTACGCAGGGGTATCAATTGTTGCTGAACTTGACCAGTCTGCCTGCGAGCAGCTTGGCGGGGGTCTTCTCTGGAGGCAACAAAGACCATGAAAATCATCGGGAGACAGGCAGGCCTCTGTACATGGGCCGTACTTGGGGCATTGGTGTGCGTAGCCCTCTTGCTGGGTCCGGCACTTAGTGCGCAAAGCTCCAATGCGCAGTTGAGCGGACTGGTGACAGATACCACCGGAGCGGTTATTCCTGGCGCTCAAATTAAGGCTGTCAACATTGCGACGAATGTGCCTTATACATCGTTATCGAATGAGGCAGGCATCTATGTTTTGCCCGAACTGCTGCCCGGTCCGTACACAGTGAGTGTCAGCGCTACTGGATTCGGTGAAGTGAAGCGCTCCGGCATTACTTTGCACACTGGCGATCACTTGACGCAGAACTTCAATCTGAAGCCTGGTTCTGTAGAAGTGTCCGTCACGGTGACGAGCGCGGCAACGATGATCTCATCCGACCAGGCCAGCACTGCAAACGTGCTCGATAACGCAATGATTACGGCGCTTCCACAGTTAAACCGTAATGCGCTCGACCTTACTGCGACGGCACCGTCCATCCAGGGTTCTGGTCCGCTGGTTGATCAGGTTGGCACGCTGGGCAACGCGGCTTATCTGATTGCGAATACGGGCAACAGCTACTCTGTATCGGGTGGCCAGGTTAACGGTACAAATATCAGCGTAGATGGCAACCCTGTCCAAGAAGCGGAATTCAACGCGACCAACCGTGCTATCCCAACGCCTGACTCCATTGGTGAGTTCCGCGTAGAAAGCGGAGTACTCACCGCGGATAAAGGCCGCTATGCCGGTGGCATCATCACCATGGAGACGCAGAGCGGCACGAATACATTCCACGGCCGCGCTTTTTTGTACTTCCGCAATCAGAACCTCAACGGCAATGACTGGACCGATAATTCGCTCGGTAATCCGCGGCAGGATTTCAATCAAAAGAACTATGGAGCCGCAGTCGGCGGCCCAGTCAAGATTCCACGTCTTTATAACGGCGCAAACCGAACTTTCTTCTACGTTGCATGGGAAGGGGAGCGTTTTAATCAGGGTCAGGTTGTGGAGAGTAGCGTTCCGACGCTGCTCAACCGGCAGGGTGATTTTTCGCAGACTGTCATCAACTACAACAATGGCGCCCCAGTCACGGCGACGATCTATGATCCGTTTTATGGAGCGTATTCCTCCAACTCGGCAGACTGTACAGGACCGCTCGCCGATCAATATGCCTCAAGCGGTCAGTGCTGGGTCCGTCCGCAGTTTCCCAACAACGTAATTCCGACAAATTATGGGACTGGCGTCTCAGGACAAAGCCAGCTTTTCGCGCACTATCTGGACCTTTGGCCACAGCCAAATCACGCACCTTCCGCGGATAGCGATCACAACAATAACCGCTACGACAAGATCAATACGACACGGCCCACGGACAAACTCTTTTTCCGTGTTGATGAGGCGTATCGCAATAATCAGCACATTCAGGCGTCCGTCAGCCGCTCCATGATGACGGACAATATTCCCGCTCCCTTCCTGCATGCAGCTGAATCCGTCACGACGGATAAGGACTGGACGGGAAGCGGACTCTATACCTGGACTCCAAATTCGAAAACGGTCATTAATCTGCGCCTCGGTTTCGGTGTAACCAACCTCGTGAGTAACGGTGTTTCAGGCAATGGTTCTGCGCCCGATCCGAACATAAACACTTCGCAATGGCCGTTCGATCCTCTCATTCTCAGTAACAATGAGAAGACTACGGACGAGATTGCACCGGTTATTAATCCAGGCGGTTATACGCATGTGGGCGGCGCGGAATACGATTCGTTTATTACGCAAACAACCAACGGCTCCATCTCGGTAACACGGCTCCTCGGCCGTCACACACTCAAGGCGGGTTACGAGCAGTACTTTACGCGGTTCACCGAGCAGGGCGGTGACAAAACTGGTGTTGCCTGGGTAAATCCAGGTGGCGGATCCAACCAGTATTGGAACCAG
>JAGWSG010000124.1 GCA_028876335.1 Acidobacteriota bacterium | reverse complement strand
TGCCGGCCTGACGCAGGGCATCATCGGCCTTGCCAACAAGGGCCAGCCGCGCGCGCTCGACCAGTGGGGAGCGCTGCGTGCATGGGCGTGGGGCGCGAGCCGCGCACTCGACTACTTCGAGACGGACAAGGATGTGGACGCAAAACAGGTCGGCATTGCCGGCCACTCCCGTTACGGAAAGGCCTCGCTCGTCGCCATGGCGTATGATCGGCGTTTCGCTGTCGGCTACATCAGCTCCTCGGGTGAGGCCGGCGCAAAGCTCTACCGTCATCACTTCGGCGAGCAGATTGGCAACATTGCCGCCGCCAACGAATATCACTGGATGGCAGGCAACTTCCTCAAGTACGACAGCACACTGACAACGGCGGATCTCCCCGTGGATGCCAACGAATTGATCGCACTCGTGGCCCCGCGGCCCGTCTTTATCTCTGGCGGCGCAACGCAAGGCGACGGCTGGGCCGACGCAAAGGGCATGTTCCTGGCGGCCGTGGACGCAGGACCGGTCTACAAGCTGCTGGGGAAAAAGGATCTCGGCACGACGGTGTATCCGCCTATCGAGACGCCACTTGTTTCCGGAGAGGTCGCCTTCCGCCAGCACTCCGGCGGCCACACGCCTGCGCCGAATTGGCCTACATTTCTGGAGTTCGCGGGCCGCTACCTGCACTCGTCCGGGCTTGTTTTAAGCAGCCAATCAACAAAGGAATGAACGGATCTACGCCCTCGTCATCACTGCGCGGGAGCCTCGCTCAGGATGCGCGATGAAGTTCCAAAGCGGTGATAGTTCGTGAAGGTCACTTCGTTGATGCGTCGAATGGTGCGGTCGCTCATGTCGCCACCCAGCCGAGTGCGCGCATCGGAGATTGCGAGGCTCTGCACCGGGCAGGTGTAACTCTGTCCACCGATTGTGACGGAGCCGTAGCTCACAGAGATTTGGGAATTCATAATTGGCGCCTCAGGGTCAAGCTCGGCTTCCAGCGTGATTTTTTCGATCGTTCCTGTTGCAGGGTCGAGAAAGATTGCGCCATGGTATCCAGGTGTCCCGTGATACGAATTTGCCAGGCGCAGATTCTTGCTATCCTCATATGCTTTTGGATCCTCAGTCCCGCGTACGCAGCAATAATCCACCTGATAATGTGAAGCGGCCTGAGGCACCAGGTATTGGAAGACTGCGACGACTCCAGTTGATTCTTGCTCCCAGTGGCTCCAGCGAATCGAGCCCTTGGAGGCATCGCGCAAGATCGTTGCCAGCACTGGGCCAAATTCGCCCGACGAACTCAGTCCAGCCGGTGCAGGGCTCTCTTTCTGCCGCTTGCCCGACGGGCTCAGATTACTGACGGAGACCTCCCGTCCTGCACGATAGGTTACCTCTTGCTTGAATGTGCCTGCATTGTGTAAGGCGCCGTTCGGAGGCGCCCATCCGCTGTGCGTCACCACGATGGGTGAATCGTCGAAGCTGCTGGTCAGTCTGTCTGCCAGAAAGTCGGGAAGATGCTGAAATGTGGTCGCCACAAAGCGGACCGCTCCATTGAGCATGGCTTGTTGTTCTGCAATGGATGGCGG
>JAGWSG010000123.1 GCA_028876335.1 Acidobacteriota bacterium | reverse complement strand
ATGACAGTGCTGAGCATCCTTGCAATGGCTTTGGGCTCCATTTGGGCGTCATCCATTCTGTGGATCGCATCCATCGTATGGGCATGGTGGGAGACGAGAGAGTAGCCATTCTTCCACAGCGAGGGAAAGGAACCGGCGATGCACGCGCCCAGGAGGCTACCTCATGCGCACTTCAATCGGGCGCCTTTACATCCGGATTTGCAAACAGGCATCCTATCAACCATGGAATATAGACTTCTCGGAGGCTCGGGCCTCAAGGTATCTGTGCTGAGTTTTGGCGCCGCTACATTTGGCGGGGGCAATGAGTTTTTTAAGGCTTGGGGCTCCACAGACGTCGCAGAAGCAAAGCGGCTTATTGACGTGTGCATGGATGCGGGTGTGAATCTTTTCGACACCGCTGATGGCTACTCGGATGGACGATCGGAAGAGATTCTTGGCAAGGCGCTGGGGAAGAAGCGCGATCAGGCACTGATCTCGACCAAGACTTATTTCCCGCTGGGACCTGGACCGAACGATCGTGGAACCTCGCGCGGTCGCATGCGGCGGGCGCTGGAAGCCAGCCTTAAACGTCTGGGAACAGATTATGTGGACATTTACCACATGCACTGCTTTGACGCTCTTACGCCGATTGAAGAGGTGCAGGACACGCTGCAGAGTTTTGTCCGCGAGGGCAAGGTGCGCTACACGGCCGCGTCCAATTTTTCGGGCTGGCACCTGATGAAGTCACTCGCCATTGCCGACCGTTACGGGTGGCCGCGCTTTGTGGCGCACCAGGTTTACTATTCACTGGTTGGCCGTGATTATGAGTGGGAACTGATGCCCCTGGGTATGGCTGAAAAGGTGGGTGCGCTGGTATGGAGTCCTTTGGGTTGGGGACGCCTGACGGGCAAGATAGGCCGCAACAAGCCTGTGCCCAAAGTGAGCCGTCTTCACAAGACCGCAGATGCTGGACCACAAATCGAAAACGAATATCTGTACAAAGTGATTGATGCGCTGGAAGTGGTTGCTGCGGAGACGGGCAAAACGGTTCCACAAGTGGCTCTGAACTGGCTTCTGCAGCGGCCGACGGTTTCGTCGCTGATTCTCGGCGCGCGTAACGAGCAGCAACTTAAGCAGAATCTGGGCACAGTTGACTGGAACTTGTCCACAGAGCAAATTGCCAGACTCGACCAAGCCAGCGCGTCGCAAGCACCCTACCCGTATTGGCACCAGCGGAACTTCCCGGAACGGAATCCATTGCCCGTTTAGCTTCACGGTTGGTTGACGGCTTCGCATCAAGTAGAGTGCGCGACTTCGGTTGCGCCCTCAGTACGTTTCTTCCGGTATGTGATGGCGCCGATGATGGACAACCCAGCGGCCAATCATCCAGCCCAAAGCGCTTCCCACCAATACATCCGACGGAAAGTGTTGCCGAGCCATCACGCGGGAAATGCTCACGCCTGTGGCCATTCCGTAAATTGCGGTGTCCTTCCAGAAGCCACGATATTCACCGGCAAGAACGGCTGCCGACGACCAGGCGACGAGCGAATGTTCCGATGGGAATGAGGAATTGAATCCCGCTCCCGATTGAAACCACTTGCCGCGAGAGCCATCCACATCGGGCCGTTCACGGCGCGTGATCAGCTTGCCCACTTCTCCCACTGCAAGGCTGTCAATCACGGCCTCAGCGCCGAGGATGCCGGTTTCCCGGGCGTGGTCGTTGTGGCGCATGCTCCCAACCGCAAACAAGACCGCATGCGCGCCAACAAGGCTGCCGACGAGGGCTTGCGAGGCTTGATCGGCGCGGTTGTTCAGGTTGGGGTCCTGCGTCACTACAGAGGTCATAGCCTCATGGTCTGTTGTGATGGCCAGCGTCGTTCCCAGAACTAGCAGGATCGGTCCCGCAGCGTTTGAATCACGCAGTTTGAGCGGACTGGTCCAGATGGCTGCCTGGTCGCGAAGGATATTCCTTGGCGTATCACGCACGGTCACAGGGGGTGGAACGGACTGAGGTCGTGGCGCATCTGGTAGGGACGCGGTTTGCGCAATCGAAAGCGATGCGCAAGTGAGCAGAGCGATGCTGAAAGCCGATGCGAATAACTTCACTGGTCCTACCTTACGTAATCCTGTGTCGGGCTGAACTTAGATGAACAAATTATCATTTAGCCGGGGTTAGACTTTCTGACTCAGCCAAATACATCTTCACGTAGTCGAGATAGTTTTGCGCATATTCAAGGATGAGATTACGATCCTTGTCGCTAAGCTCTCGGCGCATTTTGGCCGGAACCCCCGCCCAAAGAGTGCGTGGCGGAACTACGGTATTCTCAGGTACGACGGAACCGGCTGCAATGATGGAGCCAGTGCCGATTCGGCAGTTATTCAACACGCGCGCACCAATTCCAATAAGACACTCGTCCTCCACCACGCAGCCATGCACGGTGGCATTGTGTCCAATGGTCACCCAGTCGCCAACTGTGACGGAATAAAGATTGCGCTGGCCATGCAGCACAGCACAATCCTGCACGTTCGAGTTAGCTCCAACGCGGATGGAGTGGACATCGCCACGCAGTACTGCGTTCATCCAGACTGAGCTGTTTTCACCGAGGACGACGTCTCCAAGCAATTGGGCGGAAGGGTCAATGTAACAGGTTGGTGCAAAACGCGGTGTATGGCCTTGCCAAGTACGAATCATGGCTGCAATTCCTCAGCATGCAGTCTAACGGACTCGGGATTGGGGAATGTCCAGGTATCTTTTCCCTAGTCGTTCGCTAAGCGTATGAGCGGTGACCTGGAGATAAAGAAAAACCATGCAAGTTCAATCTGTAGCTTCAGCAACTTGCAGATTCGGTGGAAAGTTGCGGTAAACGTGATCTTTTTAGCCTTCAAGGACTTGACCCGAAACCTACTCCGTCCCATATCATAGAAAGTGCCCATTAGGCAGGTTCGGAGGTGGGAGTTAATGGCAGAGGTTCGTGTGCAAGACGGCGAGCCGCTCGAAAATGCGCTGCGCCGGTTTAAGCGCAAGGTACAGCAGGAAGACATCATCAAGGAAGTAAAACGTCATTCCTACTACTTGAAGCCCGGCGAAAAAGCACGCGTGAAGGCGGCTTTAGCGCGTAAGCGAAATCGTAAGAAGGCACGTAAGGAACAGGACTAATTGTCCGCAGAACAAGGCGCCGCCGACGGATTGACTACCATCGTTGGCAGAAATACGTCGGCGGCGCAACATCGATAACTTCGAATACACTCGACGACCATAGATTCAATGTTGTAGAGCACGTTTTACGACTCATTGTTGTAGAGAGAATCACATATTGCCGCCTATTTTCGCGGTCCGGGCCCAGTTTTATAAGTCAGCTGTTTGCGGGGACTAGGCAACGGGCGGGCAATGTTCAAGGCACGGCCATCGCCACTGAGTTTCCTCGTGTGTGGAAGTGGCCATGGAATTTACCGACAGGGTATTGAAATGCAGCTCATGCGGTGAAGAATTCGTTTTCACGGCTGGCGAGCAGATCTTCTTCGCTGAAAAACAATTCAAAAATGACCCCAAACTTTGCAAGAAATGCAAGGCAAAGCGCGGCAATAGCGGCGGACGGCTTCGACCGGAGACGCGGGCAACCTGTGCCGTGTGCGGAACAGAAACGACCGTCCCATTCCGTCCAACGCAGGGGCGACCTGTGCTCTGCCGGTCATGCTTCCGCAGTCAGACGGAACCGAGAGAACCTGCCGGGGAAGCCTGAATACGGGTCTGGCTATTTTTTCCCGCTGAGTGCGCGGTGCCCTATGTCTGACCGGTAGTAGATACCTTCAAAGTGGATATCGCTCATTGCCTTGTAGGCGCGGTCGAGGGCGTGGTGGAGGGAATCACCGGTGGCGGTGACACCCAAGACACGTCCGCCGTTGGTGACTATTTGTGAGCCTAACTGGGCTGTTCCTGAGTGAAAAACCTGGGTGTTTTCGACCTGGGCGGCGATACCGAGGCCGGAGATGGGGAAACCGGTCTTGTAGCTGCCGGGATAGCCGGAGGAACTGGCGATGACGCAGGCTGAGGCGCCGGGTTTCCACTGGAGCTCGACTTCATGGAGGCGGCCGTCGACGCAGGCTTCGAGGACGTCGACCAGGTCGCTTTCAAGGCGCAGAAGGACGGCCTGGGTTTCGGGATCGCCGAAGCGGGCGTTAAATTCCAGTACTTCCGGGCCGCGGGGGGTCATCATGAGGCCGCAGTACAGCACGCCTTTGAAGGGCGTTCCCTCCTCGGCCATGGCGGTGACGGTGGGCTGGGCAATGTGGTGCATGATCCACTCGCGCATGGCGGGCTCGAGCATGGAGTCGGTGGAGTAGACACCCATGCCGCCGGTATTGGGGCCGGTGTCGCCCTCGCCGATGCGCTTGTGGTCCTGCGCGGGGGCAAGGGGAAGCACAGTTTTGCCGTCGGACAGGCACATGAAGCTGAGTTCCTCGCCGACAAGGAACTCTTCGAGCACGATCTGCTGTTCGGCGGCGCCGAGAAGGGTGCCGTTGAAGAGGCCGTGGGCTGCTTCCGCGGCGGTGGTGCGGGAGTCACAGAGTATGACGCCCTTGCCCGCTGCCAACCCGTCTGCCTTCACCACGATAGGCGGGTGGAAGAGCTCGATGGACTTGTCGACTTCCGCAGCGGTGGTGCAGACGGCATAGGCTGCCGTAGGAATCTGGTGGCGCTTCATGAACTGCTTGGCGAAGGCTTTGCTCGACTCAAGCATGGCTGCCTGGCGGGAGGGGCCAAAGACGCGGAGGCCTTCCGCCTCCAGCGCGTCCACGATACCGAGAGAGAGGGGCAGTTCGGGACCGATGATGGTGAGGTCAGGGCGCTCGGCGAGGGCGACGCGCAGCATGGACTGCACGTCTTTCAGATCCGCTGAGACGCAGCGGGCAACCTGGGCGATGCCGCCGTTGCCGGGGGCGCAGACAACTTCCGTTACGCGCGGGCTGCGCTTGACGGCCCAGGCCAGCGCGTGTTCGCGTCCGCCAGCGCCAAAGATCAGTACTTTCATGAGAAAACAGGCCCCTTTACCGGATATCGGGTGGAGACTGTTGACCTCCGCCGCCGACCCATTCCGAAGAGTATGGTCCGCGCTGGGGGTGGTGGAAGTCAAACGGCGAATGAGACGGAGTGGTTGGTTACCGAAGCGACCCAGCTATGACTATGAATTTGGCCTGCCGGCAAACTCCTCCGGAGTGATCCAAGTGAAGCGAGAAGGAGCTTGTCCACGTAATGCATGCGCATGTTTGAAGCCCAGGGTGCCAAACAAGAGCATAAAGAGCGGTATTGCGAGCATGGAAACTAATCCGCTCATTATGAAAGGCTTCCAAGCTGCCATCAACCAAACAAAAAACCAGCCGAAGACACTGCCAATGCCTGCGGTAACCAAAGTGGCGTAAAGCCGAAACAGCGCATAGGTGCATCGGTGAATCAGAGCCTGATGCAGCCATGCGAGAGCGCTTGCCGCGATGCACGTACCGAGCGCACAGAGGATAAGCGTGACTGCACCGAGTGGGCGAAATACTGTTGGGGCGCTAATCCAGTTATCGAATTGACCTTGCAGGATCAAATGGCCAGAAATCAGACCCGCAGTTACGAGAACCATCATAAGGACGCAACTCGGTCCCCACGCAGCGAACCATAACGCTGTGCTTAGTGCATATTTCCGTCCTGAGGGAAAGGCCAAAGTAACAACGAAAGCAATCGCCCCCACAACAAGGAAGAAAAACACGATCATTCCTGCTAACAGGAAAATCATGGCAAGATTCTTGCCTTTTGTCGGTATAGAGTCAATTAGCAGATTGTTCGCCTTCTCGTAACGCAAAAGGTTAAGGTCGATCGCAGAAGCTAAAAGATGGTGGATACCCACATCAAGCCGCACGACGAGTTGAGCACCGAGGAGGAGCGGCGCGAGGAGCAGCGCCAGCTTGCCGTACGCCGGCAGGCCTTCGGCATGCTGCTGCTTGCGGCGCTGATTCTGGTGTGGTGGCTGTTCCATACCAACCCCAAGTGGATCTTTCCGGCGGGGTGGTGGCGACTGTGAGACTGCGGAGAATTACCCGGAAAAACCTGGGGGTTTTGAGAGCTTTTTTGCGAGGAAATTGTGGAGGTTCCTGGGGCGAAATTTGAGATGCGGTGATTCTGCCAGTTGTTTGTGGGATTTTAAGGCGGGAAAATTGCGGAATTTGTGGAAAGTTGCGTTCTTTGTGGCCAAAACGCTTGCGCAGGGCTGTTGAAAAGGCAAATTTGCACGAAATTGAGTGGGACAGGGACCATGCGTCGGGGACAAAGGGAATAAGGAACAGGGATCAACCAACCCGCGGACGAGGGCCTGTGCATGCATCTCAGAATGCCGAGACAGACTTCCGAAGAGTCCGGCATTCAATACTGTGGCTCACCCTTTTCTCTCGAGCCCCATCCCTACCAGGTTGTTACTGACGAATGGCCGACAAACCTGCCGCAACGACTGCTGCATCGGATTGCATAGGGTAATTCGAAGTGCTTTACTACGACCCATGCATTCGATTTGGCGATGGATTCGTAGGGCAATAGCGGTTGTCCTGTGCCTTCTAGCCGCCGGTTGGTCATATGAAGAAGCTGCACAGTGGCTGCTTCGATGGCAGGGCATGCGATTATTGGCGGAAGTGAAATCCCTACAAGTCGGCGCTAGTTCGGCGAATGTGGAGAGACTTGTCAGCAGTTGGAGCAAGCGAGGAACGCTAGAGAAGGGTTGTCGGGGTGAGCATCAACAAACGTGCTACTACTTCGTTACGATCCGACACCTGCTACCTTCCGCGCTTCGCGGAGACCCGGATCGTCCGCATAGGTATTGGATTGCTGGGCTGATCGATCACATCGGGTTACGCAGTTCGCAGGTTGCAGCAGGAGTTAAAACGGAGAACGGTCTAATTGCCGAGAAATCTTTCTCAGAAGACGTAGACCTCCCGGTGCGTGACTGGTACCTGCGAGGTGGAGCATATGTGCCAACCTTGACGGTCGCATCAACAGAGAAAATTGACTTTCGCGATTTCATTTGGCGAGAGCACGTTGATCCCGCGCACCCGTATCGGTTCGCACACCGGTTCAAAGGCCCGTACGGTGTGAACGTCTCTTTCACTTTGAATGAATCTGCCGATGAGAGGGAAAAACTGATGGGTTTTCGCTTCCAATGCATCACAACGTTTCTTCCGTGCAGAAACGAGCGCGAAATCCTGGAGGAGGGTACTCGGCTGCTGGAAAGCGGCGATTAGCGATGGTTGCTGTCGTATCGCCGGCCATGCTCGCGTTACAAAGTAAACAACTGCGGCAGCGCCATGCGCGGCAACATCATGGGAGATCCTCCAGTCCAGGTGAAGGCCTTTTTGAGCACTCTCTCCACGGCCGACCGCGCAGGAGTTGCGCAGCTAAAATTGCCACATGCCACACATTCGGGTAGAAATTGTCGAGTTTGTTGACTCGGATCAACCGGGATGGGTTGCGTGTACGTTTCGCGATTCGGACGCCAAACTCCATCGGATCATCGACAAGGTACCGCTGTTTACTGCAGAGGACCTCTGGAGCGATTCGGCTTATCCGCAGCCTGGAATCATTGAATGCCGCGTGCTTGAGAAGATACCAAGTCCAAGCGGGAGCCTCGTGCGCATCAGCATCGAACCCTATCATCACGAATTGACAAACGAAGAATCAGAGTTCGTGATCAACGAGTCCGATCTCCTTCCCGGCAGCGGTTGGTAATGAACGGATTCGCTGTTTTGGGACGATGACCGGCTACTCTTCCATATGTTAGCCATTCGTCCTTCGCTTGCTGGGACCGCCTTTTCGACGGATGACGGTAGGGTCACCTGCTGCCTTCGGCTCGATGATGTCGTTTCAAGAGGCCCAATTCATCGCCTGCGGCGGTATTTCCACACGTAGTGAACGCCTGGTTTCGATCATTTATTGCCCGATATGCAACTCATTGGTTGCGTGTTGGGTTGATTTGAGTGCAATATGCAACTGAATGGTTGCGTGATGGGGTGAATTTTGGGCGTGGGATCTGTGAGGGGGTGGCGATGGCGCACAAGGTGAAGAAAAAATTGACCTCGAAACCCAAGGCGCGGGCGCGGGTGTTTGCGGCGCTGGGGGACAGGACGCGGGTGGCTCTGGTGGCGCAGTTGGCGGTGAAGTCGGGCGCCTCGATTGCCGAGCTGGGCGCGGGGATTGAGATGACGCGGCAGGCGGTGACCAAGCATCTGGAGGTGCTGGAGCGGGCGGGGGTGGTGCGGAGCCGTCTTGCGGGCCGGGAGCGGCTGTTTGAGCTTGAGCGGGAGCCGTTGGAGGGGGCGCGGGAGTTTCTGGAAGTGGTTGTGGAGAAAAGGATTAAGTAGAAGCCAGCGGAGGAATGACCGTGCTCAAGGTTCATGTGGAGAAGAAAGCCCCTCAGGGGCTAAAGCCCTAACCTCATTTCACTCCGTTTGCGGCACGACTGAAGTCGTGCCCTGTTACAGGGCTTTTGAAGGGTTGCGCGGCGAGGGCATTGCATGCAGCAGGCGCTCGCTCTAGGCTCGCAGGAGATTCGTGGCAAAGCTTTCGCGCGGTCCTACGGTGCGGCGGGGATTTTTTGGCCATGTTCCCAGGGTTACGCGCACATTCGTGTGCTGCTCCCTGGGCTATTTCCGTTGCACCCCTCCGGGGTGCATGGCAGTCCGGTATCGGGGCCTCCGCCTTACCTCAGGGGCTAAAGCCCCCAATATTTTTTGCGGCCTGATTGGCACGGCTGAATCCGTGCCCTACCTTGCGGTTACGCCTCGGAGTCCGGACCGGGGGCACGCGGTCAGGGTGGCGGGGTTTAGCGCAGCCACTCGGCTACGATGCGGTGGCCTACGGTGTAGGCGGCTTCGAGCGAGGGGAAGTAGGCGGTGTAGCCGCCGTGGCGTTCGTGCTCCAGGTTTTCTGCGGCTGTCATGCCGGGCGGGGGCATGTCAAAGTTGCTGGCGGTGCGGAGGAGCAGGACGCGGTTCCAGTCGGCCTTGCCCTGGAGGGTGAGGGCGTGGAGGGCGAGGAGGGAGCCGGTGTCATTCATGGCGGTGGTGCCGAGGTGGGCAACGCCGTCGGTTTCATAGGCGACCCAGCGGTGAGCCCAGGCGTCCATGAGCTTGCCGTGCCAGAAGATTTCTGTGGCGAGGTTTGCGCCGGTTTGCACGCGGGGTCCGCTGGCGGTGCCGGCGAAGCCTTTGTACTTCTCTCGCAGAGCCCGCATCTGGGCGTATTCCTGCAGTTGCATGTTTCTGGTGAGGTTGAAGGCCCAGCGCATGAGGTCGAGGTTGAGGCGGATGACGTTGCCGCGGCGGTTGGCGTGGGCGTCGGTTCCCTTCCACTGGCGCACGTCGTCCTCCCAGTGGTCGCCCCCTTTGGGGTCGGAGGGCTTTACGCCGTCGAGGGAGAGGAAACCGTCTGTCCAGTCGGCGGGCTTTTCGCGAGGATCAATTTCTTTGGCGAGGTCGCCGTTGATAACGAAGTCGGTCCACACGGCGTCTCCGATGGTTCCGTCTGCAGGAGAGATGCCGGCGATGCCGTTGAGCAGCCAGTGGCTTTGGCGAAGGTCGAAGCGCGGGTCTGCACCGAGTGCCATGAGGTTGACGGCGGGGTTGATGTTGCCAGGGCCGACGGCGACGGCAATTTCAGTGCCTGCTGCGTTGGCGCGGACGGGGCGTGACATGCCGGGGACGTCGATCGAGCGGCTTAGGTGGTCGCGCTCAACCCAGAACTGGAGCTCGCCGGGGCGGTCGCCGGTGTCCCTGCCGACTTCAAAGTAAGAGACGACGACGACTTTGGGCCGGATGGTTTGTGTCTGGCTGAAAACGGAGGCACAGAGAAGGGCAGGTAGTGCCGGCAGCAAGACGCGCAGGAAGGAATTTGAAAGCAGGGACATGCACCTATTTCAGCACGGGGAGGAGCAATCCGCAGGGTATTCGTCGCGTCAAAATCAGCGAACAAAGCACAAAGATTCCACTCGACAGCCAAAAAGTGACGGCGCACACTGCTTTGGCAATTCACATGCTGTTAACAATGGCAGTGAATAAGGCGGCGCAGCCAACAGCGCTGTTGATAGAGGAAAGAGGCAAGTATGCGAGTTTTGTTCTATCTGTTGGGAGTATTAGCCTTTTGCGGGATGTTTTGGCTGGGACGGCTGATGACCGCGCGCGGACAACGCTGGGAAGATGAAAACCAGCATGGTGCAGGAACGCGCAAAATTTTCCTGTACGGTGGCAGAATTTTCCAGGTGGTAGGCTTGGTTTGGGGATTTCTGGACGCGGTTGCGGTGGTGGTACTGGGATCAGCCATATCGTTTCAGTAACGCGCACGACAGAGTGGCCGTCGACGGATAAATCTCGATTCTGAAGGCGCTTTGTGCGCATCCAATGGGCATGACTACTGAGAAAGCGACATTTGGAGCAGGCTGCTTCTGGGGCGTGGAGGCTGCATTTGCGGCGATTCCGGGCGTGACGGCAACGGCCGTGGGCTATGAAGGCGGCAAGCTCGACAACCCGAGCTACAAGGATGTTTGCACGGACTCAACCGGCCATGCCGAAGTGGTGGAGCTGGATTTTGATCCGGCGACGGTGAGCTACGAGCAGCTGGTGGAAGCATTTTTCAATCTGCATGACCCGACGACGATGAACCGGCAGGGACCGGATTGGGGCACGCAGTACCGGTCGGCGATTTTTTTTCATTCTCCCGAACAGGAAGCGACGGCGAAAGCAGTGATTGAGCGGCTGACGGCGGAGGGCAAGTACAAGCCGAAGCGGATTGTGACGCAGGTGGTTCCGGCGGAGACGTTCTGGCGGGCGGAGGAGTATCACCAGAAGTATCTGGAGAAGCGCGGGCTAGCGAGCTGCCATATATAGATACGCCACAAACGCGGAGCTGTTTGCGGAGAGCTGAGCCAGGAGCAGGGAACACGAGCTGATGCGGTGCTCACTCGTGAATACGCAATAAGACGTTTGTGCGGCTGAAGAAGAAAGAGGCGAAGGGTTATGCCCTTCGCCTCTTTTGTTGGAATTGATCTGGATTAGAACTCGACCTTGAGCTGGAACTCCATGGTGCGAGGACCACCCTGATCGAATGTGCCGTTGCCGGAGCCACGGAGTGTGCGGTTGTGATTCAAGTTTTCCTGTGTGTTCGGACTATTGAGGAAAACGTCTGATGAAGTGTCCGTGTTGGCGTCGGCAAGGCCGCCAAAACCACTGTAGTTTGCCATGTTGGCAACGTTATACACGGATACAGTTGGGGTAATGGTGAGACCCTCACGGAAGCGTCCCAGGTAGCGAATGGGATATGCAACTCTGACATCGAGTGTGCGGGTGGCGGGGTTCTGCAGCGGGTTATCAGGAGCGGGTGCCAATGCCTGCTTAACCGCACCCATCGTGACGAGTTGCGACTGAGTGAAGAGTCCGGCATCCACCAGTGCCTGACCAGCCGGGGTGATTGTTCCTGCTTGTGTGGAGTTGTACTTTGAGATGAGTTTATTCAAACCGCGGCCCTTAACTTCGTGCATATAAGCACCGGGATTGGTTCCGGGTAGCAGATCACCCGTGCTTCCGTCTCCGTCAAGATCGGTCTTGAAGATTTGAGCGTTGGCGACAACATCTGCCAGCGTCAGATCAGAAGGCGGTGCGGAGAAGAAGTGGCCTACAACGGCAATCTGGGGCCCATACTTCAGCGACACACTGCCGGCCAGACCGAGCCCGTTGGTGTAGTCCAGATCGTTGCGGCCAATATACCGGTTGACGTGGTCATTGTTCCAAGCGCCGTAGCCACCAAAGAACTGGTTGCTGCCGCCGCGGGAGTTGGTGACCGCGCGTGAGAGGTTGTAGGAAATCTGGGCGCTGCTTTGCAGGATGCCGCGCATTGGATTGGCCTTCTGCTCTTGGAACACAAACTGCAGCGCATCGTATGCAGACTTGCCAACTGGGAGAATGAACTGGCCGTCTCCTACGTTCGGGTTTGCGCCGGCGAATGCTGCACCTTCGTCCGGTGTAAGTCCATACGCCGAAGCTGCGACACCGCCCAGATAGGCGTCGCCGGAGTCGAGTCCGTTGTTTGCGAAGTCATCGATAGTGGCCGAATTGTTGGGGGCTCCGCTGGAGTCAACACCTGAACCGCCAGGGCAGCCACCCGGTTGGATTGCGGCGTCAATGGTTGCGGCCCCGCAGGAACTCAAGGTTGCGTCAATCGCGTTCTGAGCGGCATTCATTTCCAGGAACGATGCCGAACCCACGTGATTTGTATCCACAGTCAGCGGCACCTTAAGGGTGGCATTATGAATGTAATCCACACTGAGCATGATGCCGGGCTTGAACTCATACTGCACACCACCGTTCAACTGAATGGAATATGGCGTGAGGTAGGGTCCACCGTAGCCGCTGAAGACACCCAACGCATCGCCACCACCCACGAAACTGGTGTTTGGCTGAGGCACTGCGGAGGCTGCCTTGTATTTGGTGTCCAATTTGGCGACGAGTGTCGAGGCATCTGCAACCGACATGCCGTAGATTTCGGCCCAGCTATGGCAATTTGACGAACCCGCATCGCAGGGGTCTCCATCATTAGTCAGGCCTTGTATGCCGTTGGCATACCCCGGCAGGTTCAGTGTGGATTGGTAGTAGTGATTCAGACCGTAAGCCCAGCCCGGAAATTCCACTGGAGTGTTCTGGGCACGCGCGTTACCGCTGTTGTTGAACAGGTTGTTTTCATAGAAAATGCCTGCTCCACCGCGAATAGCCATTTTGTGAGAGCCGGGACTGAAGACAAAACCAAGTTGCGGTCCGAAGTTTGCCCATGGCTGATGAGTTGGTTTACCCAGGCCAAGACCGGGTCCGAAGAAGTTAAAGAGCGGCGTGCTGGCATTTTGGCTGTCGCATCCGGAAAACTGCAAGGACGGATCCACCTGGCCGCAGGTTGGAGTTGGAAGATCCTGGTTTGCGCGGTCGGTATCGACGCTCCAGCGAACACCTGCCTGAACGGTGAAATAGGGTCTTACCTTCCAAGTGTCACCAATGTAGGCCGCCATGCGCCAGCTGAATTGGCCACCACCAGGAAGTCCGAAACCGGGACGCTCACTGAAGCTTCCGTTGCCGTTGCCGAGCACGAATTCGTAAGGAGAATAGCCGTACAACGGATCGCCAAGGCATTGACCGTTGCCATCAACTCCACCAATTGGATTGCTGCTGGCGCATTTCGCCAATTGGAAGGTGCTGGTTGTGTGGATGCTGGTAAGGAAGTCTGCATAGAAGGCAGCAAAGCCACCTTCAAGAATGCGGGAAACCTCGCCGCCGTATTTAATGCTGTGACGACCCCTCGTCCAGGTGCCGTCATATCGGAATTGCTTGCTGCTCTGGTAGGTCTTTTGCGGCGCCAGATAGTTCGCGCCCGCATAGATGGAGCTGATCAACTCGAAGTCGATGCCGAGAATTCCTGCGGGATTGTAGACCGAATTGCCCACAGACGACGCACCAGGATTAATGTTGTTGATGAATTTGAGATATCCAAAGCGAAGTGAATGGGTAAAGCGTCCGGTAGTGAAGTCCGCACCACCTACGATTGCCGGAACGTTGTCCTGATTCTGAAAGAGCGCATAAGGATTCTGACCTGCGGTTCCGAATGCTGCATTATTGCTGTAGGTTGCACGGACGAAATAGTGAACTCCCAAAGGTCCGTCGTAGTCGAGTCGACCGATGCTGAAGGTATCCTTGAACGGATCGGGTACGTTGGGAAACATCGAGTACAGAGTCCCGAAGTTAGGATTGCTTTTTGTTACGGGACTTGAATCGAACTGCTTAACGCGCTCCGCTCCACCGAAGAAGAAGAGTTTGTCGCGCAGAATGGGTCCACCTGCATAGCCGCCAAACTGATTGCGCTGAAACGGCGACTGATCTCCTGCAAGGCCGTTGGATCCCGCGAAACCTGCACGTGCATCCTGGAAGATTCCAAACACGTTTCCATGAATACGATTGGTGCCAGAGCGCGTTGACATGAGCACCTGGCCCGTAGAAGTTACTTCGCCGGACACATCCTGATTCGCGCGATTCAACTGGAATTCGCCGATTGCACCCTCGGGAACGTTGTAGACCGTAGTTCCAACGGTTTCATCCGAGATGTCCTGACCGTCGATGAGAATACGGGTCGCGCGTCCATTCTGACCGTTCATGCCGATGGCCGAATAGCCCGTCTTTGTTGGATCGAATTGCTGACCGGACTGAAGAACGACTCCAGGCTGAAGCTGGGCAACGTCGAGGATGTTACGTCCATTGATCGGCAGGGAGTCTATCTGTTCACCAGTTACAACACCAGCCACTCCGGGCTGCTCCGTATCGACCTGAATAGAACCGGCGTTTACCTCGACTGTGACGCCCTGGCTGCCGACTGCCAGCTTGATGTTGCCGCTTGTCACGGTTCCTGTCTTCACAACGGTTGTCACGACAGTCCTCTTGAAGCCTGGTGCGGCAACGGAAACCGTGTAGGTGCCTGGAATGAGCGGTCCGATACTGTAAAAGCCTGCGGAATCTGTGACCAGAGTCCTGGAAGCACTCGTGCCCAGGTTCGTGACAGTGATCTTTGCGCCTGGTATCACGCCACCTGTGGCATCCGTGATACTACCCTGAATTGATCCACCGTTCGTTGAAATCGCCTGTCCCAACGCGGGTTGTGGAACGAGTGAGAAAATCGACGTCATTAAAAGCGTGAGGCCAATGCTCAGCGCTGTTTTCTTTAGCCACAAAGCTTGCATTCTTGTTCCTCCAAATTGGTCCGTACTTTTCTGGGTCGCTTTTTGAAACGACCGGGCTCAAAGAAAGCCAGTGCCTCTACTCAAATGAGTGGGCATTTAGGGCTTTGGATGAGGTAGTGCGCCAACAAACTTGCCTATAGAACAGGCAGTCTTATCGAACTATCCAGGGTGTTGGCTTAACCGTCACATTTTGGATGGCATCGTACGGGGCAATCCAATTCGTTCATGAGACCGATAATTACCGTTATAGGCACGCCCCATGCCATTTGCTGGAGAGTCTATACAATTTCCAATATATTGATTGCGGAGTATTTAAAGTTTTGCACCGCTAATCTACATAAATCTATAGATTCTGAATATTGGAGAACTTGATGTGTGTATCCAGATTTCAGTAGGCGTAATCGCCAGTCTTTCCACAATTGCGGCACAGGGTTGAAACCCGATTTATTCTTCTATTTGTGCAGATTTCCTTGATCCACGTTGGCGCGTCCCTGAAGAGTGGGGATAGCGTTAACGGACTCGTTGAACAATATCTGATGAAGTCGTCGGCGTTTAAGGGCTGCGTTTCAGAGTTTTTCCGCACCGAGTCTCAGCTTCTTGAATGGCTCACCCGCCAGCAAGGTAGAACGGCGCCGGTGGCAGTATTTCTTGATTCTCGCGGTCGCCAGTTGACGTCAGAAGAGCTTGCCGATTGGGTGCGCACGCGGCGCGATGAAGGCTCGCAACATCTTGTTTTTGCCATTGGGCCTGCAGATGGGTGGTCCAGAGATGCACTTGCGCGCGCGCAGCTCGTGCTGTCGTTCGGTAAACTCACAATGGCTCATTCATTGGCCCGGCTTGTGATGGCTGAACAGATTTACCGAATATCCACGATTCTTACCGGCCATCCGTACCATACGGGTCATTAGACGTATTCACGGCAGAGCTCAATTCAATACACTCGAGCAAGAGAACAATGACGGAAGATACATCAAGTCGGCGCGGCCTACTTTTGATTAATACCGGCCCTGGCAAAGGCAAAACCACAGCCGCACTCGGTACAGCGCTCAGAGCTTTTGGGTGCGGAATGCGAGTGCTGTTTCTACAATTCCTCAAAGGTTCGTGGCATTATGGGGAGCTTGATGCAATCGGCGCTCTGGGCCCTGACTTTGTCATCAAGCAACTAGGCCGCGGTTTTGTAAAAGTTGGTGGCGCAGAAACCGACCCAGAGGATATTCGACTCGTTCAAGAAGCCTGGGAAGAGGCGCGCGCAGCGATCCTTTCAGGAGAGTGGGATCTAGTGGTGCTTGACGAGATCAACTACGCGATCAGTTACGGAATGCTTGATCCTGAGCTGGTTGCGGAGGCACTGCGCCAGCGGCCGGAGATGGTCCACGTGATTCTGACAGGCAGGAACGCGCATCCCACACTGGTTGAGCTTGCCGATACCGTGACGGAAATGCGCGAAGTGAAGCACGCCTATCAAAAAGGCATCCTGGCTCAACGCGGCATCGAGTATTGAGCGATCCTCCTTAGATGCGCATATCCCGAATCGTGTATGCGAGGCGGGCTGAATCTGTCCGGCCTGACCCCTTCGGTAGATATACAATAACTAAGGCCTATGTCCTGGTTTAAGCGCGAAAGCAGCGAAATTGAGAATCCCGGCGCCAACGGCGACGAGGAAAAGAGTGTGCGCACTGAAGGGCTCTGGATCAAGTGTCCGGGATGCCGGCAGACCATCTGGAAGGCCGATCTTGAGGCAAACCTAAACGTATGCACCAAGTGCGGCTACCACTTCAAGATGGGTGCCAGAGAACGAATCGACCTTCTGCTTGAGCCCGGATATGAGCTGGTCGACGGCGGTTTGCGTTCGACCGATCCTCTCAGCTTTGTTGACGTAAAGCCCTACAAGCAGCGCCTCAAAAAGGCCCAGGAACAAACCGGCCTCGATGACGCAATTGTGAATGCTGTGGGCCAGATGGGCCCGCACAAAGTTGTGATCAGCGCCATGGAATATAGCTTCATCGGGGGCTCGATGGGGGCCGTGGTTGGTGAGACAATAGCCCGCGCCGTAGACCGTGCGCGCGAAGGCAAGATGCCATTGATTGTGATAGCGGCGTCAGGCGGTGCGCGCATGATGGAAGGCGTGGTGAGCCTGATGCAGATGGCGAAGATCTCCACTGCGCTGGCGCAATTGGACGACGCTGGACTGCCTTATATTTGCATCCTTACCGACCCAACGACGGGCGGTGTTACGGCGAGTTTCGCCATGCTGGGAGACCTGAACATTGCGGAACCCGGCGCTCTGATCGGTTTCGCGGGTCCGCGCGTCATCGAGCAGACCATTCGGCAGAAGCTGCCTGAGGGTTTTCAGCGTTCGGAGTTCCTTCTCGAGAAGGGTTTTCTGGATGCGGTGGTCTCTCGGAAAGAGATCAAGGACTATCTGATCCGGGCACTCGGGTTTATGAGCGGGCCACCTTCCATTTGAGTGGCTACCTTGCATCTTCTTTATCTCTTCGACCTAAGCATAAGAGGCGCTCAAAAGAGCGCCTCTTTCTTTTACTGCCTTAAATGCAGGTTAGAAGTAGAATTTGCCACCAAGCTGGACGATTCGGCCCGAAGCGGCGCTAGTAATAACACCGAACGAACCGGGACCATCCGCGAATTCGCCATCTGGTCCTCCAAACTGGGTGTGGTTAAAGGTATTAAAACTCTCGAGCCTCAGCTGGATGTAACGCGATTCACTGAAGCGCACATCTTTGAAGATGGCCAGGTCGGTGTTGTTGATACCGGGGCCACGGAAGAAGTTACGGCCCGCGTTACCGAATGTGCCCACCGGTTCCTGTTCGAAAGCTGAAGTGTCAAACGCCGTATTGAGTTGTCCCGGCTGTGCGCCGCTACGCGGATTAGTGAACTTCGCTGCTTTCACCTGTTGCGGAACGTCAGGGCAGGCGTAGTAGGAAAGTGCATCGCAGGTTAGTGACAACAGTTCGTAGTCAGAGAGCGTTACCGGATGGCCCGTTGCCAGAGTTGTGAGGCCAACTGCGCGCCATCCCTCCAGCGCCATGCGCGCAAAGGTATTCGATCTCCACGATGCAGGAACGGGAATTTCATAGGCATAGTTAATGACGAGACGTTGGCGCGCGTCGAAGGTCGAACTTCCATAGTTGAGATGGGCAAACTGTGGATAGGGGTTCGTGCCACGATCCTGATAGCCGGCATTCTCCAAGCTGGAGCCGTTGTCCAACGCATGGCTGTAGGTGTAGCTCAGCTGATAGAAGAGGTTGTGTGTCGTCCTCTTGATCAGGCTCACCTGCAGCGAGTTGTAGTTACTGCTTCCATTCGTATACTCAGTGCCCATCGAGGCAAAGATATCGCCAGGATAGAGAGAGTGATCCGGATAGAAGTAGTGCTGGTAAATGTAACCTCCACCCGTGTTTGGGTTGCAGGAAGGATCATTCAAGCAGGCAGTTTGACCTTGTGAAGTAATCAAGTTCTGCTCATAGTTGCGCTCCAAGTGACGTCCAACCGATCCTACATAGCCGATCGAAAGAACTTGTGAGCTGGGCAACTCGCGCTGAATTGTGAGCTGATAGTTCATCGCTGCAGGCATCTGATAGTTGTTTGTGAAGGTGTTGAGCGACATGGGATAGAACTCAGTGAAATCGATGGATGTGTCGCCCGCTGCCGGAGGAACGTACGGGAAAGGGGTGGATACAGATCCAAGACCAGCGACGTCACTATACGGGTCGGTGAAGCTCGGTACAGATCCTGTCACATACGATGCAATGCCGTTTGATCCCAAGCCGAAGGGAGGAATACCAAGGTTCTGCAGGTTGCCCTCTTCTTCCGTGCGGTTGTAGTAGATGCCCCATCCGCCACGAATCGAGAGCTTTCTGTCTGATCCACCGGTCAACTTACCCATCATGGGAGCGAAGGCAAAGCCTACGCGAGGCGCCACATGTCCGTAGTGGGTGCTGTAGCCTGACAGGCTGCAGCCCTTATCTCCGGGATATGTCATGCCTGCCGGAGCTGTTGGGAATATCTTGGACTGGATTCCGGGCTGGAAGCAGATAACACCCTTCCTATCCTGCTGGAAATTGTCGAGTGGCGTGTCCACCTGATATCCGAGACCGTAGTTCAACGTAAGACTTGAGTTGACCCGGTAACTATCCTGTCCGTAGAAATAGTCTTCATATGCCCGGACGTTGATTAGGTTCGCAGAATTCTGAAGATAGGTTGTCGGGATACCCATCAGGAAGTCGAGACCTGGATCACCTGTCGAGTATTGGCTACCCTTCGACGTAAAGCTGAAAGAGCCGCTGTTACGTGCATCGAAGTTGTTGTAGACCTGGAAGCGACGGCCACTGAACCCGAACTTCAGCGTGTGGTTGCCAACAACCCATGAGAAGTTGTCGTCCAGCTGCATGGTCTGGTCGATACGTGGCTGCGGTCCATTACTGCTTGTACCAAGCGTAAAGTACTTTGAAATCGAGATCGTCGGAAGTCCGGCGGCCGAAGCATCCTGCGGAACGATGTTCTTGAAACCATATGTTGACGGATCCGTCACAGTCACGGGATTTCCGGACTTGAAATTCAGACGAGTGTAGCCTCCACGCAGCTCGTTGAGCATGTTGGCGGAGAATACATGGGTGTAGGAAGCGATGTACTGCCGGTACTGCAAATCGTTATTTGACGGAAAGCCAGGAAGTGTACTTCCAGAAAAGGGTATCGGCGTCAGACGGTTGTTATGTTCCTCGAAAATGACCGCCCACACCTTGTTGTTTGGGGTGAAATTTTCGTCAATGCGGCCAATGTACTGATCGTCCAGAACAGAGTTCGTTGACGTCCAAGTGTAGTAGTTTGGATCTCCCGCAGGACTCGTGTAATTGGGAGTGGGATTATATTTTTGGGCCAGTGCAATCGCAATTGAATTGAAGTCTGAGCTAGGAATCTGGTTCGTTGGGAAACACTGATTCCA
This sequence comes from Acidobacteriota bacterium, assembly GCA_028876335.1. Classification (GTDB taxonomy): domain Bacteria; phylum Acidobacteriota; class Terriglobia; order Terriglobales; family Acidobacteriaceae; genus Telmatobacter. Next base: position 3,591 of record JAGWSG010000123.1, on the reverse strand, counting down.
CGTTGTATACGATGTGGAAGGTCCGCAAGCACCATTGGGACCCTGAACCGTAAACGGGATAGGATTCGAGGACAAAGCGAAGGCCGCGTTTTCTGCATTACTCCAGTCGCCAGTTAGCTGCGCGGGGCTCAGCACACGAAGGGTCTCTGTGCCTCCTGGCTGGCTTGCCCGAAGTCCCTGGTAAGAGAAGAAGAAAAAGCTCTTGTCCCGACCGTTATAGAGATGGGGAATAAAGAGCGGTCCGCCGAAGGTTCCACCATACTGATTCTGGTGGTAATTTGGCGAGCGCAGTTGGAACCAGTTGCGGTCATTGAGGAATGTGTCGCGATAGAACTCGAATGCGTCGCCATGGAACGTGTTCGTTCCATTCTTGATGATGGCGTTCACAATGCCGCCAGAGTTGCGTCCATATTCCGCGTTAATCGTGGAATCGATTAGATTGAATTGCGCCAGTGCATCTGGGCTGGGAATGATGAGTGGCGAATTCAGAACGATGTCGTTCGAATCCTGACCATTGATCAGGTAGCTGGACTGCTGTGCCTGTGCGCCGTTGACGGAGTAGTTGTTGCCGAAGCGCGTGTCTGCTGACTGCACGCCGGGGGCAGCCAATTCAAGCTGGGTCCAGTTACGGCCATTCAATGGGAGATCTACGATCTGCTGACCAGTGATGACAGTCTTGAGCTGCGTGTCTGAAGTTTCTACCTGAACCGCGTCTGCGGTAACTTCAACGGTTTGGGATTCAGAGCCTACTTGAAGCTTCGCCGTCATATCGTAAACCTGATTCACGATCAGGATGATGCCGCTAGCTTTGAAGGCTTTGTAGCCCGTCATGGAAACTTCTACCGAGTAGTGGCCGATTTGAAGCTGCGGAAATACAAACTCGCCCACTGAACCGCTTTTTACAGTTGTGGAAACTCCGGTTTCAGTGTTGGTCGCCTTCACTGTGGCACCGCGGATAACCGCGCCGGTTGAGTCGGTCACTGTTCCTCTTATCGAGGCATACACGTTGTCAGCCTTCGCTGGAACTGTTCCAACAAAGCCTAGGAGCAACAAGAGAATCGGAAGCGTGAACCCAAGAAGTCCACGACTGGCTCGGGAAAATTGCTCTGGCATGAGCTAACTCCTAATAGTAGAGTGCGTGTCTATTGATTGATTTGATTTTTCAGTAATCCAATTCTGCGCTGGCATCAACGAACAGGTGCTAAATGCAGATGTTGTATAGGTATGCAATTAGTTTGCCAAAGGCGGCTAGCCTCCAAAGCATCCTAAGCACGTCGTCAGACTAATGTAAATATCAGATTAAAATAAACTTATTACTTTCGAAAGAATGCATGTTTTGTTAAAGCAGGGTTCGACCCAAACTTCTAAATTTTGAAATCTATGGGTTTTGGTATGAATGGCCTAATACCTTCCAAATTATGAAGCATCTGAATCCGCTGGTTCTGCGATTCAGTACAACGCAGCGAATTCTCGTTAAGGTATTTAGAAATTTTAGTTTACGGTCAAAGAACTTGCTTGATTAATGTTCGCAAATGAGCAGTCCTCTCAAACCCTATCCTTGTATCCTTACGGTGTCGGATTCAACTGGAAATGTATGCCCCCGTCTCAATCCTCGATCTCGTCAGTCTTCATCCGGACGAATCTGTCGGTGCCGGAATTGCTCGTTCTGTCGACCTGGCTCAACACGCAGAACAGTGGGGCTATCGTCGCTATTGGCTGGCGGAGCATCACTCCATTGAAGGGCTCGCGTGTTCGGCAACTTCGGTCCTGATTGGTCATATAGCCGGGGCCACAAAAGCCATCCGAGTGGGCAGCGGTGGGATCATGTTGCCCAATCACGCACCGCTTGTGGTCGCGGAGCAGTTCGGAACGCTTGAAGCTCTTTACCCCGGACGCATCGATCTCGGCCTGGGACGTGCTCCTGGTGGTGACTTCCTGACCATGCGCGCGCTGCGAAGGGACATCCGCCAGACGGGCGACGATTTCCCTGAATTGCTTGCGGAGCTCCGTGCTTACCTCGGGCCCGCGTCCTCCAATCAGGCAGTAAAAGCTCTACCCGGTCAAGGTTCCCGTGTGCCCATCACCTTATTAGGATCCAGCGACTACAGTGCGCGTCTCGCGGCCGCTCTGGGGCTGCCTTTTGCTTTTGCGGCACATTTTGCGCCTGACATGGTTGAAGTATCTTCGCGGATTTATCGAGACAATTTCACGCCGAGCGAAGCCCTAAGCGAGCCCTGGTTGATGATTGGCGTGCCTGTCATTGTTGCCGAAACCGATGCAGAAGCGCGGCACCTTTTCACCACGCCGCAACAACGCTTTCTGCGTCTCATCCGCAGCCAGCCGGTCGAACTCCTTCCTCCGGTGGAATCGATGGATTCCATCTGGAGCGAGTGGGAGCGCGTTACGGTCATGAACAAACTACGCGCGGCAATCGTGGGATCCGAAGCGACGGTACAGGCAGGTATCGAACGTCTTATTGCCGCGACCGGTGCGAATGAAATCATTGCTGTGACTGATACGTGGAGCCATGACGCACGCCTGGACTCATATCGACGCCTGGGGCAGATTGCAAACAGATTTGAAGCGTCTTCAGTAAGAAGAACGTCTGCTGTTACCCAGAGTGGGTAGTGCCGAAGAAATCTCCATCCATTCGCACTTTGCGATGCGGTTTGAAGCTGACATGCTGCATACAAATCTGGCGGTCCTAAGCGCAACGCCGAACTCTTCGCCGTACAAGATCCCCGGCTTGCCAAACTATTTTGGCCGCTTCTATGCGGGTATCGTTTGGACACCGAAGCTCGTTGCCCCGTCAGTGGGAAATCAGGAATCAGACGCTCCAAGAGCGCAAAGCGAGCTTGCATTCGAGTCACTCAATTCCTTCGGTCACATTCATATCTTCGGCAATTCCTGGTGGAGTTACATTAACGTTGCAGGCATTGAATACGACCGGCCGGCCTGGGGGCATTTCCTCGGTGCTCGTATGAACTACTCCGCCGAGGTGCTGCCGGTTGTGATTTTAAGGCAACCAAAGTCCACCACCATCTGGGGTAATACATATCTCTCCAATGCGCAAACCACGGTGCCCGGTTTCGGTCTGTATCCGGCTGGTTTGCGATTTCTGTGGCATGAACATGGACGAGTGAAGCCGTACTTCACGATTATGGGCGGCATGTTGGGATTCACCTAGAAAGCCCTCTCGCAGTATGCCTCGTATGAAAACTTTTCCTTGCAGGAAGCGCTTGGTATCGAGACTCCGATCTCTCAAAATTGGGACGTTCGCGCAGCGTTCAGCGACTTACATTTTTCCAATGCTTTCGTGGTGCCAAGCAATCCAGGCATCGATCTCATGTCGTACACGATTGGCCTGAGTCACCGCTTTCCAACGCATCATTTTCCACGCTAACTAGGAATAGATACAAAAAGACCCGGCATGCAGCCGGGTCCTTTCTTGACTTGAAGACTTGAACGAGTGTCGCCTTCAGATGCGCATCGGCATGAGCACATAGCGTGACTTGTACTCCGCGTCAGGATCCTCAGGCCGCATCTGGCCGGCGGATTGCGCGTCTTTGAACTCCAGGCGGACCTCGCCTT
>JAGWSG010000122.1 GCA_028876335.1 Acidobacteriota bacterium | reverse complement strand
GTTCCGCCCGTTGAATCACGTTGGGGAGAGGCAGCCAAGCTGTATCCGCTGGAGTTTTTGCCGCGCAAGGCGGACAATTACATGAACTCGACGTTTGCGAATCTGGACGGGCACCGCAAGATGCAGGCGAAGACAACGCACGTGTTGGAGATGCATAGCGCGGACGCCGAGGCGCGCGGCATATCCGATGGCGATACGGTGCGTGTGTGGAACGACAGAGGCTCAATTGAGCTTACGGCGCTCGTGAACGGCAGCGTGCCCGCGGGGGTGGTGGCGGCGCACCTGGATTGGGCAAAGCTGAGTCCCGGTGGGGAGAATGTAAATGCCCTGACCAGTGAGCGGCTAACCGATTTGGGAGCTGCGGCGACGTTCTATTCGACCTTGGTCGAAGCAGGGTTGAGCGTGGAGTAACCGGCAAATTTACGCCGCGGTGTGAATCCGTAACCAGGGGCGATACGTTAACCTAATTGAGGAATGAGTACTACTGGCTTCTTAATCGCGCTGGCAATTTTCGTTTTGTACTTCGTGTACAAGCGGACAGGCCTGCTTCCGATTAAGGAAGCGAAGGATTTTTTGAAGAAGGGCGCGGTCATTATCGATGTGCGAACACCCGGCGAATTTGAGTCGGGTCATCTTTCGCAGGCCACAAATATTCCGCTCGACCAGGTTGAGATGAATGTGGCCAATTATGTGCGCGATAAGAACAAGATTCTACTCCTGCATTGCCAGAGCGGTACGCGCAGCGGTAAGGCGGTCAAGCGACTTGAAGCAATTGGTTATAAAAATGCGTTCAATATTGGCTCTTACTCGCGCGCCTTCTTTATTGTGACAGGCAAGAAGCTCTAACCCACCCCCTCGATGGCTGCGCACTTTCATCTGCGGCCGGCAACTGCTGATGACATTTCCGCATTGCATGCGCTGATTGAAGCAAGCGTGCGCGTGTTGAAGGCGGGCGACTACACACCTGCCCAGATGAACGGCGCATTAGGCACGGTTCTGGGTGTGGACACACAGCGGATTCATGATGGGACGTATTTTGTGGCGGAGTCGCGGGCGGACGACGATGAGCTGATGCGCATGGCGGGGTGTGGCGGCTGGTCAAAGCGCAAGACGTTGTTCGGCGCCAACGCGGGGCCGAGACGCGAGCCGGAGCTGCTGGACCCGAAGGTCGATGCGGCAAAGGTGCGGGCGATCTTTGTGCACCCCGCATTTGCGCGGCAGGGACTGGGTTCGATGATCCTGGCGCATGTGGAAGCGGAGGCTGCTGCCGCGGGCTTTACGCGTTATGAAATGGGCTCAACGTTGACGGGTGTACCGCTCTACCGGCTGAAGGGGTATGTCGAGGTGGAAGAGATTCATGTGCCGCTGAAGAACGGCGAGGTTCTACCGGTGATCAAGATGGTGAAAGCACCTGCGGCCACGGCTCGCTGACCGCTCACAAAAGGAGTTTTGATTCCCTATTCAGGCTTACTCCGCCATGCCGCCGAACGGATCTTCAAGCGAGGGGCTTTGAGGGGTAAAGAGCTCGGCGCCGTCGGCAGTGACGTGCAAGTCGTCTTCAAGTCGAATGCCGAACTCGCCTTTGATGTAGATGCCGGGCTCATCGCTCGTTGTCATGTCCTTTTGGAGATGTGGGTCTAGTTCCCACCCGAACATGTTGTTCTTCACGAGGTAGGGCCACTCGTGCATGTCGAGGCCGATGCCGTGGCCGACGCGGTGGGTGAAGTAAGTGAAGCCGGGGCCGTAGCCCGCATCAACGATGACCTTGCGTGCGGCCGCATCCACCGCGGCTGCGGACACGCCGGGCCGTGCGGTGTGGAGTGCCGCCGTCTGCGCGCGATGCACAATGTCGAAGACGCGCTTCATCTTGTCTGTAGGTTTTCCGAGCACGAAGGTGCGCGTAATGTCAGAGGTGTAGCCCTCTACGACGCAGCCGTCATCGAGCATGAGAATGGAGCCCTCGCGCAGTGTTTGCGGCGTGCGTGAACCGTGAGGCAGAGCGGTGTATTCGTCGATGTTGAGGCTGGCGTCTCCGCGGAAGCCGACGCGACCATAAGCGAGGCTGACCAGGTGTTCGACGTCATGGTTGGTCATGCCGGGATGCACAGAATGCGCAACGGCGCGATAGACGAGCAGCGTGGCGCAACAGGCCAGACGCATGCACTCAAGCTCATGCGGTTCCTTGATCATGCGGCAACCCGCGGTGACGGGCGTGGCGCTGGAAAAGGTGATGTGCGGGCCAGCGCGACGAATGCCGTCAGAGAAGACGTACTTCATGTTCTCGTCGAGACCGACCGACCCGGTGGCGATGCCGCGGTCGCGCAATGCCTTGCCGAGCGCGACGTAGGGGCTCTGGTCTTCCTGCCAGATGATGACTTCGGCATCTTTGCCTAGCGGCCCCTCATCCAGAAGCTGGCGCGCGCGGCCTTCTTCAAACGCGGGGCAGACAACGAAGGGCTTCGCTTTCGCAGGGAGCACGAGGGCCCAGAGGCGTTCGCCTCCGCCGAGGCGCATGTTCGCAAAGTAAATGGACGAGGAACTGGAGTTGGCGATGACGATAGCGTCGAGTTTGTTTGCAGCCATCAAGCCTTTAGCGCGCTCGATGCGCGCCTGACGCTCGGCATTGGTGAATGGGCGCGCGAGTGAGGAGAGGCTGGGCAAGGCGGCAATTGGAGCCGGCACTGCTGCGGCGTTTACTGCATCCTGTGCATGCAGTGTTGTTGCACCAAAAACTGCTGCTGCCGCTGCCGCACCCTTGCCGAAGAAACCACGCCGAGAGATTGCATTGCGCAATGCCGTATACCTCCAGAGATGTGGGGAAACACAAACGTGCTGAGAAGAGGATACGCTGTGCGAGCAGCGTATCGCCGAGTAAGCCCTACTTCATCGAATAGATCTGGATGTAATCGAGCGCGGCGTGGTCGTCCCCCTGCGGCGCGGCTTCAATGCGAATCGTGTCTCCCGGCCTGAGTTCCACGTCACGCACAATGTAGCGCGTGGAGTTGTCGCCGTTGGGAATCTTTGAGGGCAGGGTGTCATCGGCCTTCCAGGCGCCCACCGCTTTGCGATTGATAAGCAGCACGAATTGAGCAACACCGCCATGCAGATCGAAATACTGTGCGGCAATGTTGAAGTGGCCCGCCGCGCCAGTGTAGCGCCATGCGGCGGAGCAGGTGGTCTGGTCGCAGGTGACGGCTTTGCCGCGCGAGGCATCTTCCCACGGCTTCACGTCAATGACGGTGTAGCCCTTGAGCTGCGCGTTCTCGGCTTCATAACGTCCGGGATAAAAGCCGACGCGGCCCCGCTTGTCGGGGATGCCGCTCATTTTGAGAAAGTATTGCGTGACGGCGTCTCGCCAGACAATGGCGTGGCCGGCCTGATATTCAAGGCGCGCGAGCACGTCGCTGTAAAGCGCGGAATCGACCTTGCCCTGAAGCGATTGCCAGTCACGTACGAACGAAGCAGCGATGGCCGCGCCGCGATAGTGGCTGTCATAGAGATACTGGATGACAGTTTTGCCATCGTGCAGTTTGTATGTGTAGGGCACGTGGTGAAAGAAGAGCAGCAGATTGTCCGGCGTGGTGGCGGCCTTCTCATACTCCTTTGCCAGGAAAGGTGGATACTGCCCCGCGTAACCGGTACCGGTGGCGACGCTGCGATCCATGCCGACGCCTTCGTGATCATCGCGATGCCACTGGCCCCAGCCGTTTCGCTCACTCGCTTCAACGTTGGGCCCGTAGTGGCTGCCTGTGATGTCCGTGAGTGTCTGCAGGCCGAGCGGGCCGGTGTAGTCCTCGTAAGCGGGCCAGCTCTGCATCTGCATCTTCGCCACAGTGGCCACAACCTGTGGATTGTTGTTGATGGTGAGACGCGTCCATTCTTCGACGACTTCTTTTGCAGAGAGATCCGGATTCCATGCAAGTCTGCCGAAGGCATATAGATTCGCCATGGACATGGGCGAGCCGAGCCACCCGTCACGTCCAACGTCAGAGACTCCGACCATGCCGCCGAGGGGGCGATAGAAGGTCTTGCCTTCAAGAATGTCTTTGACCGGCGTGGGCGTGGCTTTCGCATGCAGGTTGAAGTCGAGAACTTTCTTCCATAGCGGCGCGAGGTATACCATGTGGTGCTGCTGGCCCATGTACTCCTGCGTGATTTGCAACTCCATGGCCTGGCTGGTGTGTTCAAGGCCGGCGAAGAGCGGCGAGACGGGCTCACGCACCTGGAAATCGATGGGGCCGTACTTGATCTGGATCACTACGTTGTTGGCGAACTTGCCGTCGAGCGGATGGAAGATGTCATAGGCGGCGCGTGCGCGGTCTGCTTTCGGATCACGCCAATCGAGGTGGTGGTTGTAGACAAAGGCGCGGTAGAGCACGATGCCGCCGTGTGGCGCCAGAGCTGCGGCGAGTGTGTTCGCTGCGTCGGCAGGCGTGCGGCCGTAACTTGCAGGGCCCGGCTGGCCTTCACTATCGGCCTTGACGGTGAAGCCCGCGAAGTCCGGAATAAGTTTGTAAATTTCGGCGGTCTTATCAAACCACCACTGTTTTACGGCGGGGTCAAGTGGATCAAAGGTCTTGAGGCCACCGATGGATTCCGGACTGGCGATATCTGCGGAGAGTGCAACTCGGACACCCCAGGGGCGTAATGCGTCTGCAATGCGGGCAACGCCCTTGAGCATGTCAGGTTCAAGAAAGACAGCCGCGTTGTTCACATTGTTCAGATTGATGGAATTGATGCCGATAGAGGCGAGTAGACGGCCATATTCGGCGACGGGCTTGAGGTCCTCACGTACTGCGCCACCTTCAAAGAAGATGCTGCGGCCGCCATAGCCGCGCTCCACGGTTCCACTGGCGTTATCCCACTCGTCAACCCAGCGAATGACGCACTTCGGGCTGCTGGTGATTCCCTGCTGCGGAACGCTTTCATCCTGCGCGAGTCTGCGGAGGAGAGCGAATGCGCCGTAGAGCACGCCGCGGCTGCTCTCCGATGCGATGAGGACAAGTGCTTTGCCGTTTTGGTTCGTGTCGCGAATCGCGTAGCCTTCCGCGCCGATGTCGTCAGGCAGAGCGAGATGTGGATACGCCGCGCGGATCTCTTTGACCGTGCCGAGAAGGATGTCGCCGTGTGGCGCGATTCTCCTGCCATTGCTTCCGAAGAGTCCAGCCAAACCGCGGTTGAGTTCATTCTGCGCGGATTGCTCGAGTGCATCCTTGCCGAGCACGCGCACATGCAACGGAATGGGTGGCGCAATTTTGAGCGCGTGATAGCCGAGCCAAGCGGAGGCTGCGGTTTGCGCGGTTAACGGAGTTGCGACAAGCAATATCGCGCAGATGGCTGAAGCGAATCCGATGCAGAGCGCAAGAGTCCGAGAGGTAAGGTGAAACTTTGCCACCCTAACGTTCTATCACTTTGCGGCGATGTCCCGTCAGACACTGCGGACATCAGCGAAAGAGTTGTGCACGGCGCAGGCCACGGACTGCATTGGCCAGATAAAGTGTGTCGGCCTTCCCTACGTCTTCGAGTGTGAGGATTTGTTCGCGGATAGTGGTGTGTGTCGTGAACAGATGCTGCCGATAGACGCCAGCGAGAAGTCCGCATTGAACAGGGGGTGTAAGCAGGATGCCTTCGCGCTCAATGAAAACGTTGCTGATGGTGCCTTCGGTGATCTCATTGCGTTCGTTCATGAACAGGGCTTCATCAAAACCAGCCTGTTGCGCAGCACGTAAAGCGCGTGTGTAGAGCGGGCGGCACGTGGTTTTGTGGAAATACATGGGATCGCGTGAGTTGGAGCGGTCAGCAGAGATTGTGACGCGAAGTGGTGGATCGGATGCCTTGGCTGCGGAGATTGTTTGGCTGGTGATCGTAGTTGCGCCGAATTCTTCGAGAAGCAGGCGGACTTTGCGGAGTGTGGGGGCATTGAATTGCGAGGTCTGCTCATGTAGTGCCGACTCAATGGCGCCTCGGTCGAAGGCAAAGCCGAAGTATGCTGCCGAGTCGGCGAGCCGATCAAGGTGCGAAGCAAGGAACGGATAGCCGTCTTGCCAGAGCAGCGATTCAATGAGCTGGAAGGGCTCGTTACGCTGTGTGAGGAAAGTGGATTTCAATAAGCACTCGTCGTATTCGGCGCGCGAGTCCGAGTCAATGACGATGCCGCTGCCCACGCCCATGCGGCCTTCATGGCCGCTGAATTCCAACGTACGGATGGCGACGTTGAAGACGCTCTGGTGTGGAGCGAAGAAACCGATGGCACCGGTGTAGACGCCGCGCGATTCAGGTTCGAGTTGGCTGATTAATTGCATGGCGCGTACTTTCGGTGCGCCGGTGACAGAGCCGGAGGGAAAGAGAGCACTAAAGATTTGCTCGTAGTTCGTGTCTCGGCGCAGTGTGCCGCTCACAGTCGAGGTCATCTGCCAGAGTGTGCGCAGACGTTCGACGGAGAAGAGTTCATCCACTTGTACGCTGCCGTACGCGCAGAGACGGCCAAGGTCGTTGCGCAGCAGGTCGACAATCATGACGTTCTCGCTGCGGTTCTTCTCGTCATTTCGGAGCCAATCGGCAATGTATGCGTCTTCGGCATTGTTGCGGCCGCGCGGCGCGGTCCCTTTCATGGGCTTTGTGATAATACGGCGTGTGCCATCGGTATCTTCCACGCGGAAGAAGAGCTCCGGCGAGAAGCTGAGGATGCGGTGGTCAGCATCGGCATGGATGAAGGCTGCGTAAGCTGCAGGCTGACTTGCAAGCAGGTGCGCGTAGAGTGCTACGATGCTATCTTTCCTGGCGAAGCGCATCGACTGGGTGAAGTTAAGCTGGTAGATATCGCCGCTGCGGATGCACTCGTGAATCGTTTCGATCTGCTCACGGTATGCCGGCCGTGTGAGGGGTAATGCAGCTTTGATTGTTGGATCCGGACTTTCTGAAACTGCAACCGTGAAGTCCGCCAGTGCCTTGGGAGCGCCATCAAGCCACTCTCCTGTGGCGTGGTCGAAGCGGAAGGCCCGCTCATAGATGCCGAACCACGCGAGAGGGGTATTACTGTCGAACGTGCTAGGGAACGCTTTCAGTTCAAAAGCCGCTGCACACTCATAGGCAAAGTAACCGGCGGCCACGTGACCTGCGCTTATGGCGGATTCAATGCGTGCAAAGAGCGCCGGAATCTGTTCTTCCGAGAGGACTGAAATGATCTTGAGAGGACTTAAGAAGAGGTGGCTGAGCGGATGTTCGGCTGTGCGATCCGCAGTCTCAAGTAAAACGGTACCCGGTGCTTTCTCAACCAGTGCGTAAACAACTGGAGGAACCGGGTACCGGTATTTCATAGAGAGTGAAAACTGTTCTACTTCACCGTCAGCGCAAGTGTGGTGTTGTGGGTGATGGCAGTTACGCCGTTGCTGGACTGCGCATCGATATTTACGGAATAAGTTCCAGACGGCGTAGGCAGATTGGTTGGCGGGCCGTGGTTCTTGTAGTAGTAGAGCGGCGAACAGGCCGTCATGCCCAGCGTTGCCACCAGGCTCACCAGCGCAATGAGCATCATGCGGCTGATCCAGCGGCGGCGGCGCGTTCCAAAAGCCAGGCCGGCCAGGCCCAGTGCTCCGGGGAACATGATGGCCAGAGCCGTGCTGTTGGCGTGCGTGGGTGGTTCCGCCTTTGCGGATGAAGCCGCCTGCGTGGCCAGCACGAGCGTGGATGTAACATCTGCCGTGGCGCCTGGAAGAATCTCCACATTTTCCGGCGTAAAGGTGCACTTGCTCTGGTCGGGCAGTGTGGAGCAGGAGAGAGTGACGAACATAGGCGCAGTGAGTGAGGAGGCGTTCACTGGCGTGATGGAAACAGTGGCCGTTCCGGACTGGCCTGCTGTAAGCGACAAGCTGCCGGGATTGATCGACACTGAGAAATCGGGAGTGGCGCTTGTGGCGGCTGAGACGGGCGCAACCACGGAAGCAGAAGGGAGATAAGTGCCGCTACCAGAATATTCAGCGGTCAGATTGTGGCTGCCCGGAGAAAGAACGAGAGTGGCTGTCGTCTGGCCCTGTGGATTCAACACGGTACCGGCAATGGCCTTACCGCCATCCTTAATCACAACGGCGCCGGAGACGGGTTGGCCATCTTCACCTACAACACTGATAGACAGCGTGGCGCGCGTTTGCGCGTTCACGTCACGAATCAGCGTGGTCATGGTGGTTTCTGTGCTCAGGCTTTGCGATGTGCCTGCCGCCAGCGCGGGCAGCGCCATGGCGATACCCAGTCCTGCAACCAAGTTAAGCCGCACAATGCGGCTCATCCAACTTCTCACGTGCACCTGCTCCAAATAAATCCCTGCAAATTATGCGGTTTTTGCCCAACGTGGCAGCTTCCAACCATTGTATCCGGCCAGGGTGGTGGCCGTCTCTGCTGGTGGCGGTTCTAGTTGGACGCACGACAGACTTGAAGGGCGCTTTTGTAGGCCGGACAGGTGGCATTGGAGGCTGGCTGAGGGGAGCGCGCTATGCTGTCGGAGTTGAGGAGATTGACGATGACTGACGCAGCCCGCCCCCAACTTGCCTACCTGACCGCCGCAATGGATGAGCTGAAGGCCAAGGGAATGCACTTCCGCCTGCGCGTGCTGGATGACCAGCAGGCTCCGGTGTGCCACTACGACGGCAAAGAAGTGATCAACCTGGCCAGTAACAACTATCTGGGGCTGGCAAACCACCCCAGGCTTGTGGAAGCAGCGATTGAGGCCACACGGAAGTTTGGTGTGGGCTCAGGTGCGGTGCGGACGATTGCCGGGACGATGCGCATCCATATGGAGCTGGAAGAGAAGATTGCGGTCTTCAAGAATGTGGAAGCGTGTGTTGTCTTCCAGTCGGGTTTTGCAGCCAACGCAGGCACCGTGAGCGCAATTCTGGGCAAGGAAGACTTCATTCTCTCTGACGAGCTGAATCACGCCAGCATTATTGACGGCGCGCGGCTTTCTCGGGCGAAGATCAAGGTTTTCCGGCATAAGGACGTGGACCATTGTGAGGAACTGTTGAAGGAAGTCCAGAACGAGCCGGGCCACAAGCTGGTGATTACGGATGGCGTCTTCTCCATGGACGGTGACGTTGGCCCGGTGGACAAGCTGGGGATGCTTGCTGAGAAGTACGGCGCCATCATGATGGTGGACGACGCGCACGCGAGCGGCGTGCTGGGACGCAACGGGCGCGGCAGCGTGGACCACTTCGGCATGCACGGGCGGGTGGATGTGCAGGTGGGCACACTGAGCAAAGCGATTGGTTCGCTGGGCGGGTATGTGTGCGGCTCGAAGGATCTGATCGACTATCTGTACCACCGTGCGCGGCCGTTTCTCTTCTCAACCTCGCATCCGCCGGCCGTTGCGGCAAGCTGCATGGCGGCGTTCGACATTCTGGAGCAGGAGCCTGAACGTATCGAGCGGCTCTGGGCCAACACGCGCTACTTCCAGGGCGAGCTGAAGCGCATGGGCTTCAATATTGGCGGCGTGAATACGCCTGCCACGGAGACGCCGATTACGCCGGTGATTCTGGGCGAGGGTCGCGCTGCAATGGAGATGAGCCGCGAGCTGTTCGACCAGGGCGTGATGGGCACGGGCATCGCCTTCCCCACGGTTCCGGAGGGCAAGGCGCGCATCCGCTTGATTGTGACGAGCGAGCATACGCGTGCGCAGCTTGACCGGGCGCTGGAAACGCTGGAGAAAGCGGCGAAGAAGCGCGGCCTCTTACAATAAGGCGAGATGATCGCGCACTTGCGGGGAAAGCTGATTCATAAGGAACCGGGCCAGGCCATTGTGGAGGCCGCGGGCGTGGGCTATGACGTGGCCATCAGTGTGCCCACGTTTACGGCGCTGCCGGCCTTGGGCGCGGAGGCGTCGCTCTACATTCACACGCAGGTGAGCGAAGACCAGATTGCGCTGTTCGGCTTTCTGGACCGCGAGGAGAAGCGGCTGTTTGAGCGGTTGATCACCGTCAGCGGTGTGGGACCGAAGCTGGCGATCAAGATGCTGAGCGGCTTGTCGGCTGAGCGCACGGTACAGGCCATTCGCGGGCAGGACCATGCGCAGTTGACCAAGATTCCCGGCGTAGGCAAGAAGCTGGCCGAGCGGCTGGTGGTCGAGCTGAAGGACAAGCTCGAGGACTTTGCCGTGGCTCCGGTTGCGGGTCGTGCGATCGCAGGCGCGGCTGTGGACGACGTGCTGAGCGCATTGACGAATCTTGGCTACCAGCGGCCCGCCGCTGAGAAGGCAATTGAGCAGGCGGTGGCGAAGGATGCGGCGCTGAAGGACAGCTTTGATGAGTTGTTCAGGGGTGCGTTGAAGGTGATTCGGTAATTGTTTCAATGGGCTATTTGAACAGTTCCGATTCTGTCCCGTTCAGAAATACTTTGCCTGGCAGGCCGTTCGCACCGCACTTTATCTCGTTGCTGTCTCTTCCTGCGGGCCGAAATATCACCGCATCGTGAGAAATTTTCTTCGGGTGGTCTTGGACTACATAGGATCCGACATACTTGCTTCCATTTTCGACAAACAATACTCGATACTGGGCATGAATTGCTAAACTAGGTTGATGCGACTCAGACCATTCGTAGCAGAAGACTTGATACCGGTCTACTCCGCATGTAAGGAATCCGATCTTACTGAAGTGCGCCTCGTCATTAAGCATTCCGGTGAAGCCCTGCTTACTCAGAACGTCCTTCAGTTGATTCACGGAAATTGAGGGATCCTTTGCTGCAATCACAATTATTGGTGCAAGTGCAGTCAGCAGGATGAACCACCGAGCGCTTCCGATTTTCATGCCGACCACTTTAGCATCGGTCGCCCCCCAAAGCGCGCTACACTGCATTTGCCATGGCTACCAAGAAGATCGCTCCCCCTGCCGTAGTCGTTCCCTACTTCCGACCAGAGGCGCTGAAGTTTCTGCGCAACCTTGCCAAAAATAATGATCGTGCGTGGTTTCAGCCACGCAAGGCTGTGTTTGAAGCCGAGTTGAAGGAGCCGATGCTGGCGGTGGTGCGCAAAATTACCGACGCCATGCTGGACTTTGCACCGCAGCATGTACGGCCTGCAGAGAAGAGCCTGTTTCGCATCTATCGCGATACGCGCTTCAGCAATGACAAGCGGCCCTACAAGACGCACATTGCTGCGTGGTGGAGCCACCAGGGCCTGCAGAAGACCAGCGGAGCGGGCTACTACTTCCACGTGAGCGCGAAGGAAGTGATTGTGGCCGCCGGCGCCTATATGCCGGAGAAGGAGCAATTGGCCGCGATCCGGCACTGGCTGCTCGATCATCACGCGGATTTCAGAAAGCTGCTCCGGAGCAAGTCCATTCAGAAGGCATTCGATGAGTTCGAAGGAAACGCGCTGACTCGTCCTCCGAAGGGTTTTCCAGCCGAGCATCCGGGAATGGATTTGATCAAGTGCCGGCAGTGGGGGCTTGCCACAACACTTCCCGCAGACGCCGCCCTCAAGCCCGACCTCGCCGCGACGATTATTCGGCACTTCAAGCTGGCCGCGCCGGTGGTAGATGCGCTGAATTCGCCCATTGCTGCGTCGCTTCTTTCCAAGAAGAAAGTGCTCTTCGGGCTGCACTAGATGTTGCGGTATTGCTTCAAACACCACAAGGCCAGGCACGCTTTCAACCGCAATTCATGCGGGTTTTCGCGTGCGTCGATGGGCCGAATGTTGGGTGTCGAGTAGCCCGAAAGTACCCAAAAACCGGTAAAAATCGGGAAAAATCGAAGAAATACCTACAAAAACCCGCAAAAACTGTGGAAATCGGCTGTTTTTCGGTTGACTTTATGTCCCCCAAAGCCGCATTGTTTTGAACTGACAGGGTTCTCGAGAACCCGCATGAATACAGGGTTTCGTGCAAAGTTGCCACAGTCGCACTCCCCCATGCGGAACTCGTTTGCGGCAGAGACCAGGCACACTGGAGCAGGCTGCGCGGCGGAAACCCAGGCAACACCGGCAGCCCCGAGGGCTGGCCCTAGAAGGAGAAAAACTCAATGGCAACAGGTATGACCAAGACTGCCCTTACCCGGCACATGGCAGAGAAGCTCGAACTCACCAACAAGCAGGCCGCGGCCTTCCTCGATTTGCTGGCGGAGACCGCCATCAAGGAGACGAAGAAGAACGGCGTCTTCATCATCCCCGGCATCGGCCGCCTGGTGAAGGCAGAGCGCAAGGCTCGCATGGGCCGCAACCCGCAGACCGGCGCCGCCATCAAGATCAAGGCGAAGACTGTGGTGAAGTTCCGCGTGGCCAAGTCCGCCAAGGATACCATCGCTCCTCCGAAGAAGTAGTTTCCGGACTGGACGTACAAAGAGGGGAAGAGCTCAGGCTCTTCCCCTCTTCATTTGCACGAGAAGATTTACGCTTCCACCGGCATGGACGGCCATCCAATCAAATATGAGCGACTGTACTTCTGCGAACGAATCGAGAGGGGTGCCGGTGCCGTCCGGCGGTGTGAATCAAAAGAGTGCAGGTGCTAACTCAGTGCAATTACTGTTGCGTGCCGAGGGACTTGCTGTAGCTGCGCTGACGTTGCTCCTGT
Organism: Acidobacteriota bacterium; assembly: GCA_028876335.1. Taxonomy (GTDB): domain Bacteria; phylum Acidobacteriota; class Terriglobia; order Terriglobales; family Acidobacteriaceae; genus Telmatobacter. The sequence goes on along the minus strand of JAGWSG010000122.1, from coordinate 4,157 downwards.
ACGCGCGTACTGGAGCAAGCTGGTGGATGTTTGCTGCGCTATGGCTTGTGCCGGATTTGTCGATGCTGGGCTATCTTGCCGGCTCATGCCGTGGAGCGCGCATGTACAACGCAGTGCATACATACTTCGTACCGGGCGTGCTTGCCTTTCTCGCGCTGGTGCTGCGAACGGAAGTACTGCTGCCCATTGCGTTGATCTGGACCAATCACATTGCTGTCGATAGACTGCTTGGCTACGGACTGAAATATGCCGATGGATTTGGCTTTACGCACTTGGGTCGGCTGGGGCGAGCGCGCGATTAAATTGCGGCTTGGCCAGGTGTCTGTGGCAGAAATGCCTTTGCGACAATAGACACGCCAAAACTGACGATGACTGCTTTCACCATCAGCCAGTTGTTGTACTGCCATGAGAGTCCGGCGATGATCAGAAAGATGCCGATGGGGCCAATTTCTGCGATCACGGCAAGCAGCCATGCAGGCTTGAATTCGGCTCGCGGCAAGTTGGTCCGTACGCGTGGAATAAGCCGCGGAACTGCCTTTTTGTAAGCGAGGTACGGCTCGCCGAGTTTCACAGCAAGAAACGCTTCTTCGCCAAGAATCAGGCGGAACAGAAATACAGTTGAGAGTACGATGGCGAAGATTGCGCCACTCAAAGGCATGATGAAGGCCATCGCGACGACCATCATCCACAAGCCGAGGTAGAGCGGGTTACGTACGTAGCGATATGGACCAGCGGCCATCACCGCGCCTGCCTGCATCTGCGCATGATTCACAATGCCCGCACCGAGATACGCGGTTCCCCAAATGCGCGTGATGGCCGCTTTTGCGGCGATGAGCGTGGCGAAAAGAATCACAACCGGCGTGGCAACAGTGAAGCTGAGCAGACCGGAGCGCGCCAGCTCCAACGCAAGCCACTCAAGCAGCGGAATACGTGAACCGATATGCCAGCGCTCAATCCATGGCGCCCAGAAGCCCAGAACAATGATGGTTGTCATGATCGCCATGCGCAGGCGAAACTCGATTGCCGATGCCTTCATGCGTACTCCCGCTCGTGGGAGTTTAGCATCTGGCGGCGAACTCAACGTCCGGGCGGTGCTATTCCGCGCGAAGTGTCTCCATGGGGTCGACCGAAGCCGCGCGTTGCGCGGGAATCCAGCAAGCAATGAGCGCGATGGTGATCAGGAGAACTGGCACCGCAGCAAAGGTGAGCGCATCGTGTGGCTCAATACCATAAAGGAAGCTGGAAGAAAGTTTGGCGAGGAACCATGCCGCGGGCCAGCCCAACACAATTGCAATGGCGACGAGGCGAAGCCCCTGGCGCAATATCATGCGGCGCACTGAATGTGACTGTGCGCCGAGGGCCATGCGGATGCCTATCTCATGCGTACGACGACTGACGGAGTAATTCATGACTCCGTAGAGACCCACCAAGGCAAGTACGAGACCGATGAAGCCCATGGTGCCGAAGAGTGTGGCAGCGAGTCGAGGAAGGAAGTACGCGGAACGTATATGCGCATTCATCGTCTCCTGGTTGAAGACAGCAACGGCAGGATCAAGCGAGTAGACAAGGCGCCGAAGCGGTTCAGTCAGAGCTGCAGTACTGCCCTTAGTATGGACGATGAGCGTGTAGCCCATAAACGAATTCTCATAAGTAAGGGTCTGGTTGAGCGGGCGAAAAAGAATGGGGCGCGGCTCTTCACCAAGCGTGCGAGATTTGGTATCGCCGACAACACCGATGATTTCGAAGATTCCGTTGGGGCCCTTTACATGCTGGCCAATAGGGTTAGTGTTGGGAAACATCTTCTCCGCGAAATCTCGATTGACAATGGCAACCTTGGATCCGTTGGTGGCTTCGTTTCCAAAGTCGTGGCCGTTGACAAGTGGTATGCCGAGTGAACGAAAGTATCCGGGTGTCGCCATATAGAGGTCAGTGGGAACTGGAGGGTCGCCTTTGCCTGCGACTGTGAATCCGTCTGTGCGGTTGCCACCTGAGAGCAACGGCACATCGGTGATTGCAGCCTCGTCCACGCCAGGCAAAACCTGCGCGCGATTACGCAATTGCTGCAGGAAGTCTACTGTACGCTGCGCGGAGTAGCCGTTGAGTCGCGGGTCCACAGAGAGCATCGTGACGCCGTTGCTACGAAAGCCAATGTCAATCATCGAGGAGCTTTGCAGGCTGCGGAGAAAGAGCCCGGTCATGGACAGCAGAATGACGGCCATGGCCACCTGTGTCACGACGAGAACACCGCGAAGGCTGAAACGACGGCCGGGAGAAGCGAGCGCGTCCTCACCCTTGAGAGCGCGTGCAAGGCGGGGATGCGAGGCGGCCCATGCCGGACCCGCGCCGAGCAGCATACCGCAGACCACGCTGGCGACGAAGGAGTAAAGCAATACACGGCCACCCACAGCGAGGGAAACATCGATAGGCACAGGAGCCGGGAAATGAAACGCTGCAAGGCCTCGCGTGGCAGCAAGTGAAAGTGCAACTCCGAGCATGCCACCGGCCAGACTGAGCAGAAGACTTTCCAGAAGCACGATCCGCCGCAGCGACGTGCGTGTTGCGCCCAGCGCCAGGCGGACGGCCATTTCCCGCTGACGGGATAAGGCCTGTGCGAAGAGCAGATTGGCGACGTTAGCCGCTGCAATGGCGAGCACAAGAAGTACCACAGCCATTAGCGCGGCAAGGAAGATTTTGACCACTCCACTTTCACGCGGCGGCAGCGAGCCGGCCTTGCGAAGGGAGAACAGAAAGCCTTTGTCGGAGTCCGGGAAGATGTTTGCGAGATCGGCCGAAAGAGGCTCCATCTCAGCAGACGCCTGGTCGAGCGTAATGCCCGGCCGGAGACGGGCGACGACATTGAGCCAATGCGAGTTGCGATCCGATGGTGGAGGCGCATCCGGAATCATACTGACCATCGTGTTGAGTGGAATCCAGAACTGCGCGTCAAGAATCTGGTCAACCCCATGGAAGGCAGACGGGGTAATCCCTACGATGGTGAAGGTGCGACCAGAGAGTTGAACTGTATTACTAACAATGTGCGGATCTGCCTGGAAGCGGCTGCGCCATAAACTCTCACTGAGGACGACAACGGGCGCGCGCGATTCACTTGCAATGAAGCCGCGGCCAAGTACCATCGGCATTTCGGTTACATCAAAGAAATTGGTAGTAACTCCCTGTCCCCACACCCGCTGAGGTGCACCATTTCCACTGATGGAGGCCGCGAAAAGGTCAAAATAGGCAGCGACGGCTGAGAAGGATTTCGACTGAGCGCGGAACCCGTCATAAAGAGGAACAGAAAAACTATTGCAGCATGGTTCTCCCTTGCCTGCTATACCAACGGCGAGCAATGTGGAAGGCTCTCCTACGGGCGGAGCCTGCAAGACAAAGCGGCTCACCATGGAGAAGATGGTGGCATTGGCTCCCACACCGAGAGCAATAGAAAGAATTGCAACCACTGCCACGGTGGGATGCTTGCGCATTGAGCGCAAACACGTGCGGAAGTCGAGCACCAGTACTTCCAGCCACGGAAGTGTCGAGCGATCGCGATGTGCCTGGCGTGTTTGTTCTGTGCCGCCGAGCCGAATGAGCGCCCGACGACGTGCCTCATCCGCAGACAGTCCCGCGCGCATGCCGTCATCCACGTGATGCGCGATGTGGCTTTCAAGTTCGGCGGAGAAGTCGTCGCTTTTTTGTGGGCTGATCGAGCCGCGCAGACGCATCCAAAATGACCGCAAAAAACGCATCAGGATTCTCCTTGTGGCGACAAAAACCGCGCCAAAATCGCGGTGGTTTGCTCCCACTCGGCTGCTGCCTTGCGTACCTGCTTTGCGCCGGCCTTGGTGAGCTCATAAAACTTGGCTTTGCGGTTGTTGTCAGAGACACCCCACCTGGAGCGGATGTAGCCCTCCTGCTCGAGCTTGAGCAGGGCAGGATAGAGGGTGCCATAGTTAACGGCGAGCAGCTCACCGGAGGTCTGCTCGATGCGGCGGGCCAGGCCGTAGCCATGCTGCGGCCCCATTAACTCCAGCGTGCGCAGCACCATCAGCGCCAGTGTCCCCTGCCAGACGTCCGTCTTTTCGCCCATTGCGTCTCCTATGGCAAAACCATAGGAGAGACGATACACCTGCTTCTATGGGAATGCAATAGGAGGATGGCGC
>JAGWSG010000121.1 GCA_028876335.1 Acidobacteriota bacterium | reverse complement strand
CCAGGGTCGGCAAGACGGTGATGCTGCAAAACATCGCCAAGTCTATCGCCGCCAACTACCCCGACTCCTACCTGATTGTCCTGCTCATTGACGAGCGGCCGGAGGAAGTCACAGACATGCAGCGCACGGTTCGCGGCGAGGTGATTTCCTCAACCTTCGATGAACCCGCCATCCGGCACGTACAGGTGGCTGAAATGGTCATCGAAAAAGCGAAGCGGCTGGTGGAGCATAAGCGCGACGTGGTGATCCTCCTGGATTCGGTCACTAGGCTTGGCCGCGCCTACAACACGACGGTTCCATCGTCCGGAAAGGTGCTCACCGGCGGCGTCGACGCCAACGCCTTGCAGCGGCCGAAGCGCTTTTTCGGCGCCGCGCGCAACATCGAGGAAGGCGGCTCGCTGACCATCATCGCCACGGCGCTGGTGGATACCGGCTCGCGCATGGACGAAGTGATCTTTGAAGAGTTCAAGGGCACCGGCAACATGGAAATCATCCTCGACCGCAAGCTGGTCGACAAGCGCGTCTTCCCGGCCATCGACATTCAGCGCTCCGGCACGCGTAAGGAAGAGCTTCTCATCCCCAAGGAAGACCTCCAGCGCATCTGGATTCTCCGTAAGGTGCTCAACCCGCTCTCGCCCGTCGAAGCCATGGAACTGCTCATCAGCCGCCTGGAAAAGGTGCGCAACAACGCCGAATTCCTCACCAACATGAATCAGCTTTAAACATGACTTCTTGGCGGTCTAGGTGGTCTAGCTCAGCCAGAAAAGCAAAGGCCGGGATCACTCCCGGCCTTTCGCATTTCCGGCACAATTCGTCCATTTGCTCAACTCATCTTCACAATGTCATCCTCAATACATGAAGTCTTTTCAGTCCCTACGCATTCTGGCCCTTGCGGCTCTCACACTTGCTGTACCCGCTTTTGCCCATGCTCAGGTCCAGGTCCAGGGCTACTGGCAGGCAGCCAGTGACACAACCGCCAGCATCACTGGCGATATATCTTTCGGAAAGTCGAAGCTCACCATCAACTTCGTTTCCTTTCCACTCGCCGAGATTCGCGACCTGAAACCCGCCGAAGTAAGCTCCGTCTTTGATGTCGACCTCAATGCCGGTGGCATCGGCACACTCTTCCGGATCAACATTCCCGCTTCGCAGCGTTTCCTCCACAAAAACACTCTCTGCGGCACGGAAGATACGCAGTGGCTGGTCACCTTCGCCCAGGGAAAGGTTCTCCACGCAGCCTTTTTCTCAGGCCCGGAAGCGCCTGTGCTCACCTTCGACGCAATGCAAAATTCATCAACGCATTGCGCTACATTCCTCTATGTACGTTAGGAATTTGCAGCTTCTCAGCGCTTGTGAACCCACTCTCACCGCACGCCGCAAATGTGCAACAATCCGGTTACACCACGCCCGGCTCCGTGCCCTTCCACGAACGCCCGCCCGCTGATAAGATAAAGAAGTCGTGGGGCTGTAGCTCAGCTGGGAGAGCGCCTCGTTCGCAACGAGGAGGCCAGCGGTTCGATCCCGCTCAGCTCCACCAAAACTCCCGCACTCATCTCCAACCTTTCCAGCCGGGTAATGAGCCTGGATGAATAGCTATGCCTCCAGCTTCACCGTCGGATAGCAGGAAAATTCCTCATCCCTGATTTGCCAATAGGGCGCCAGCCTCGCGTCGGCATTGCCGCGCACGGAAAAATGCAGTGGACTTCCTGCAATCGCCTCTACAGAACGCTGCAGATCCTCCACATCGCTCACGCCTTTAACCGATAAGGCCGTCTTCGGCGATCCCAAAAGCGCAAGCAGAATCGGGCCATACTCCACCGAGCAGCGCGTGTAACCCTTCACCTGATCGGCACCCTCATAGCGCCGCACACGAATCGCAGCCGGAAGCTTGAACGCGATTCGGTCTCCATCTGCCCACATGCGATTCACAGCTAGATACGTTCCCGGTTCTCCAGTTCCATACTCCCGCCCATTCACGGTCACCGCCATCGGCGCGGCAGCCCATGAAGGCACACGAACCCGGATATTGGCCTTAACCGGCACTTCCGTCTTCAGGCTGGCCTCCACGTGTGTCTCGAACGGGAACCGCGTCCGAAGGGTCAACTCCAGCGAATGTCCATTCTGCGTCCAGCGCACCGTCGAAGGCTCATAAAGATGAACATAAATTCCATCCGGCGCAATGGCGTAGATATGCTCCGGCAGTGACCCCAACAGCCGAGTTCCCTGCCCCTCGCAGCATGAATTATGGTGCGTTGACTTCTCTTTCGTCCCTTCAAGATTGGTGTGGTACCGAATCCCAACACCCCCATCCTGATTGGCCATTGCAACGTTGTAGATGGACTTCTCAATCTCCGTCGCATAGCGCTCATCGTCCGGATTCAACTGCTGAAAACGCTGACTGAGAAAAACCCAGAAGCTCGATCCGCACAATTCGCCCAACTCCTGCGACAAATAATTGCTATCCGGCGGATCCTTTTCAAATTCGATGATCGAAATACTCCCACCGGCCTGCTGCCAGTGCGCGCGATAAAGCTCCCATGCCCCCTGCACCGCATCAAAGTATGCCGGTGCCCCCGTGATCAGGTGCATGTCCATGTACGCTTCGAGATTCGTGAGCAGATAGCAATGCGGGCGGTCATAGGGATACTGCCAGACCTGATCCTTCTCGCGCCTCGCCAGTCCCTGCAGCCATGCGTCTTCCTGGTAGTACTGCTGAATCACCTGCGCATCCTTCGGCTTGCCCATTGGGCTTATGCACATACGCGTGTTGGCTATCATGCCCTGCCCGCCCTGAATCGCACCGCGAAGCATCTCCGGCAAAAACGACTGCCGGTTAAACCAGTCGTAGTAACCGCGCAACAGCGGTAACGCCTTCTCGTTTCCGCTGTAGGCTGCCTCCAGCAATCCATGCGTCAACCACGCGCGCGTATAGGCTGCGCGCTCTGAATAAAAGATGGTGTCCTCCGGATACGCCATGATGTACCCATTCGGCTGCCTGCACTCGGAAATTCCATCCACCACCGCATCGAGCCGCTCCTGAAGTCCGTCATGCTTCATCCAGCGCAACGTATTGCCTGCGCCCATCAGGAATCGCCCTGCATTGGAACCAGCCAGGTCTTCTTCCCAGAACTTCTGCGTGCCAACCGGCTTGAAGTCTTTCACCTTGCCGGTCCTTTCGTAGAACTGCCGCAGCAGATCCGCCGTCGAGTACGAATTCATCAGGTACTCGATGTTGTTCTCCATCGCCCTCTGAAACACTCCACCCTGCAGCGTTACTCCGCTCTTCGGAACCCGCGCTTTGAACTCTGGAGGCATCCAACTCGATGCATCCGTCACAGCATGCGGATTGTCGCGGCGAATCGTCTCGCCATCCTCGCGATAGGGCCGCGTCAACTGCCCGCTCAACTCCGCATTGCCGTGAGCGGAGTCCGCCAAAACCGCGCAACCCACTGCAACATCTTTTCCGCCGGAAAGCACAGCTATCTTCGCCAGCATCAGTGAATAATCCGGTCCATCCACTGGCCCCGAACCCGCCGGCGCACCACGCGGAGGACTGACTTTCACCGGTCGCAGCCGCGTCGCAGTAAGCCGCACAAAACGCCCCTTTGCATCACGCGACGAATACTGCGTAATCGCATCCCATGGATCCGGAAAATCCGCCCCACGCAGATTTGCAATCGTCATGGGCGAAGTGAACGCTTCATCGCTCGCGGCTTCAATCAGAAAGCGCAGCGGAAATCCCTCTCCCGCGTAGTACTGGTCCCGCCCCGGATACATCCGCTCCGACGCGGGGAACAAAAGCACCGCGTCAATCGGAACGCTCTTACCCAGATCGATCTGCACCCATGTCGTACTCTCCGGGTTCTGCACCTTCTTCGATCGGTAAGCACGATAATGCGTGGCTGGTGTCGCGGCCATTCGCATCCCCGTCGCAAACGGCTCCAGTCCCGCAGGCACTTCCTCAGCTGGTAAGGTATGGGTTAAAACTCCGCCAGCCAGATACAATCCGGCTCCTGCATAGCTTGAACCGACAATGAATTCGCGCCGTGTAACACTCATGGATCTGCTTCTTTCCTGACCTATTTTGAGTTGCGATCTGTACTCCCCCGCTTCGCCGCACATCCACGCGCTTGGTCTTATATGCAATAGGGGAAATATTTTGCAATTGGAAACCTAATACCTGCTTCAATCCCGCGTCAAGAAATATTGCGCTCAGGAATGCTGAAGTCAACTATCGCTTGCAGTTGCGGCAGCCCCGCATAGCACTAAGGCTCGGTCCAGTCCAGCGAGTAGACGTCTTGCGTACCGGTATCGCGCAACAGTAATGGCTCGTCTTTGGGAGTCAAAGCCAGCGCCCCGCCGAACTGTCCAGTGGTCACAAAATTGCTCAAATCTGCCACGCGCTCCATTTGATTGCTTGCCAGGGGAACGCGAACCACTGATCCTCTTCCGGTAAAGTCCAACAGGTAGATCGCGTCGCTGTTGTGCGACCAGTTCAGCCAGCCGACTGTCCCCGTTGTCAGTACAGACCACTGTTGTGTCCGTACATCATAAAGTTCAACTGTCCGCGAATCACTTGTAAGCGCCGCAATCCAGCGCCCATCCGGTGACCAACGGGGCGAAAACAATCCTTGCGAACCCGGAACCGGCGTGACCTGCCCCTTGGCTAAATCGAGAATCTTGATCGCCGGAGCGGCCTTCGATCTCGCCGCATCCCCTGCATCGCCGGCAAATGCGATCTTCAGACCATCAGGAGACCAGGTTGCGTCCTGTTCGTTGTTCACATCGCTCGGCAAAAGCGCGCGCGGCGAACCTCCCGATGAAGCCAGCTCATAAATGCGCGCCGGCTGAATGGAGCTGCGCGGAAACTCAAAGAACAAGATCGTGTGCCCGTCCGGAGACCACTCTGGCAAAATTGGCTTGTACGGAGGAAACGTCAACTGCACTTTGTCGCTTCCGTCCACACGGCTCTTCCACAACGCTCCCTGCGGGTAGGTCACATACGCCACCCATTGCCCATCGCGCGAAAAGGAAACGTACTCCGCCGAGATTCCATCCAGGTACGGCTGGAAGGCGCCTGTCTTTGAGTCGTACGCTGATAGCTCTCCCCGATAAGTCTTGCCAACCACGAAAAGCTTCATCCCATCCTTGCTTGGCACAGGTGAATGCAACGACATCGGGCTTGAAGTCAGCCGGATGGGTTGCGGATGTGGTGAGAAGTAGCGATTTCCCTTCGGAAGAGCCCAAATCTGTCCTTGTGACTGGAACACGAAATACTTGCCATCGTTTGTCCAACGCCCGCAGCATTCGTCCGGCGGCGTGTGCCAGTTGGCAAGCAATCGATGCAGTTCCGATCCATCCACATTCACTTCCCAGATCATGTGTTGGCCTATTCCGGGCCCAAAACCATCCGATCCGTTGAAACGCAATCTCCGCCCGTCAAGCGACCAAACAGGATCGGAAATCACTCCGTTAATCGTTGCGATTTTGTGCTGCTTGCTCCCGTCCGCCTGAGCAATAAAAAGGTCGCCGCTGCGCGAATACGCCAGCAGACTGTTGTCCGGTGAAAACACCGCGGTTGTCCCATTGATGTCGCCAAGCCGGCGCGCCGATCCACCCGTCACTGCAAGCGACCAGACCGGCCCTGTTGGCGGAACACCCTTGCCCTGCACCAGCAGAAATTGCGTTCCATCGGAAGACAGCGACACAGGTGCCATATCCTGTCCCGGCAAAGTAATTTTTGTCTGTTCCCCGCCCGTCACCGGCAGCATGGAAAGGCTCTCCACCGCTGAAGTCGTCAGGCTCAGGTAGATGCGTGCTCCGTCCGTTCCAAGAATCGATTTCTGCTCTCCATCCTGCGTAAGCTGCACGTAGTTGGTTACCGTCGGCTCGGGTACCGGTCGCGTCAAAAAATACACAATGGCGACAATGCCCATGAATCCTGCCATGATGGCGGCAATCATTCCCGGGCGAAGCTTCTTCGCTATCTTGGGAACAACTGGAGCGGTCTGCGACTGCGTGGGAACGGCATCTGCCAGCGACTCCAGCGCAAACGCCATGTCCGAAGCGGACTGAAAACGCAGATCCGGATCCTTCTCTAATCCGCGCTGCACCACACGCTGCAATGCAATTGGTGTCGTCGGAGCTAAAACAGCCAGTGGCTCAGGCTCTTCATTCAAGATCGACGTCATCGTCTCCACCGACGTCGATTTCTTGAACGCCCGCTTGCCCGTGATCATCTCGTGCAGCACTGTCGCAAACGAGAAAAGATCGCTGCGGTGGTCCACCTGCTTACCGCGCACCTGCTCGGGAGACATATATCCCGCCGTGCCCATCACCACGCCTGTTTCCGTCTTCGCTTCGTGCGCGCCGCTCGGGTCCACAATCGGCGTCGAAATGTTGCGCGCCAAACCAAAGTCCAGAATCTTCGCCTGGCCGTGCTGCGTAAGAAACAGATTCTCCGGCTTCAGATCGCGGTGAATGATGCCTTTCTGGTGCGCCGCTGCCAGGCCGCGCGCAATCTGCGCCGCATACTGCACCACCGTGCGCAGCGGCAAAGGCCCGCGATCGATGCGCTCGCGCAGCGTCTCGCCTTCCAGCAGTTCGGTCACCAGGTACGGCATGCCTTCATAGCTGCCCAGCTGGTACACCGCCGTAATGTTGGGATGATTCAGTGCAGCGGCCGCGCGCGCTTCAAGTTCAAATCGCTTCATCCGCACAGGGTCGTGCGTCGAAACGTCCGTAATTACCTTGATGGCGACGTCGCGATTCAGCCGTGTATCGCGCGCACGATACACCTCGCCCATCCCCCCCGCTCCGAGGGGCGCAAGTATCTCGTATTGGCCAAGTTGCGTACGAGGGCTGAGCGGCATTGGCCCGATTATAACGCCCGTTCCATTCCCTTGAGGTACACGTTTACGTGTTCCTCAGGTATCTGCTCAACGCCTGCTCAGTCGGGCTGCAATTCCTAGCTGAACAAATCCTTCATCTTCTCCAGCAGCGACGGCGCAGAAGGCTTGTTATCCACCGTCATCGACTCCGCCAATTGCGACACCAGCTCACGCTGCGCCTTCGTCAGCTTCTTCGGCGTCTGCACCACCACCCGCACAATCAGATCACCGCGCCCGCGTTCGTTGAGATAAGGCACTCCCTTGTTGCGGATGCGCAGTTCCTTGCCGCTCTGTGTCCCCTCGGGGACCTTCAGCACCACAGCACCGTCGATTGCGGGAATCTCAATTTCCGCGCCCAACGCCGCCTGGGGAAAGCTAATCGGAATTACGCAGTGGAGGTCGTGGCCATCACGCTCGAAGAAGTCGTGGCTCCTCACGGAAAGCACAACGTACAGGTCGCCATTCGGCCCGCCCGATCGCCCAGCGTCGCCTTCCCCGCCATAGCGGATACGCGTTCCTTCCTCCACACCGGGAGGCACCCGCACCTTGAGCTTCTTCTCCCGGTTCACACGTGTCTCGCCTCGACAGCTCTGACACGGATCGCTGATGATCGTTCCCGTTCCGTTGCAGCCACTGCACGTCCGCGCCACGGAGAAGAACCCCTGCTGATAGCGCAATTGCCCACGCCCCTGGCACTGAGGACACGTGGTCGGCCCTTTGCCGCTTGAGCTGCCGGAACCGTGGCAGGTATCACACATCTCCAGCCTGCGAATCTTCACCTCGGTTTCGGTGCCGAAGATCGCATCTTCAAATTCAATCGTCAGGTCGAAGCGCAGGTCGTCGCCGCGACGCGTCCGCGTGGCGCGTTGCTGGCCTCCCCCCATGTTGAACATCTCGCCAAACAGATCGCCGAAAATGTCACCCAGATCCACCGCGCCCTGGAAGCCACCGCCAAAGCCGCCCGGTCCGCCGCCGTTCACGCCCGCGTGTCCATAACGGTCGTACGCCGCGCGCTTGTCTCCGTCGCTCAGCACCTGGTAGGCCTCGCTGGCCTCCTTGAACTTTTCTTCCGCCGCGTGGTCCCCGGGATTCCGGTCCGGGTGATATTTCATTGCCAGCTTGCGATAGGCGCTCTTCAATTCCTGATCGCTGGCGTCGCGCCCCACGCCAAGAACCTCGTAGTAATCTGCTTTGCTCACGTTTGCCTGTGTACCCATCTCTGCCTGAAGCTTCTTATTCGTTCACTTGTTTCGGATTCGACGCCACGCGCACCAGTGCCGGTCGCAGAAGCCGTTCACGAATCTTGTATCCCTTGCGGATCTCCTCGGCCACATGCTGGTCGGGCAGGTCTTCGCGTTCCACCGTGCCCAGCGCCTCGTGGTGCCGAGGGTCAAACTCGTTGCCCACCGCCGGAACCGGATTCACCTGCATGTTCTTCAGCACTTCTTCCATCTGCTTCACAATCAGTTCCACGCCAGAGCGCAACTGCTCCGCCGTTCCGGTCGACTTCAACGCCAGCTCAAAGTTGTCCAGCACCGGCAGAAACTGCTCCACAACATTGCCGGTCGCAATGTCACGAAACTCCACCTTCTCTCGCTCGGCCCGCTTGCGCGCGTTGTCGAACTCGGCCTGCATACGAGCCAGCCGGTCCAGCAACTGGTCGCGCTCGGTCTTGGTCTTCTCCAGCTCCGCGGCCAGCGCGTCGAACTCTTCGCGGCTCACCGGGTCTGCCGGCTTCTCCTCAGCACCTTGTGCAACTCCTTCATCCACCGCCACTTCCTGCGGTTTTAACTCTGTCTCCTGCTCTGTCATGCTCTTTCTTGCTCTCCAAAGATTCTTCTTCATATTCAATGATAAATTTTCGCGGCGAAATTTGCTCCCTTGCCCAGGGTTCCTCACGCGCGTGGAACCCAATCCGGGGCAGGTTTTCCCGCCGTGGCGCCAAAGGCGCCGCCCTTCCTGTCTCGCGCTGTGTTTCGAGTTGCGGCTATTGAACGCCCTTCGCAGAGGGTATCTCTAAGATGCGCTCAGACAGCCCGGCGATGTAACCAACCGCCTGAATCATCTCCTGATATTGGATGCGTGTCGGCGCAATCACTGCCACTGTCCCCAGACGGGACCCACCAAGCCGGGCTGGCGCGCCGAAGAGCACCAGATCCTGCATCGCGGGCAGCTGCTCATCCAGCCCTACCACCACACGCACCTCATGCTGCTGCCCCTGCACATACGCGGTCAGTAACTCCACAAGGCGCTGTTTGGCTTCCAGTGCCATCAGCATCTGCCGCAACCGCTCGCGGTCAGCCTCGGCGGCAATCAGGTTTGCCATTCCATCCACAAACAGCGCCGGGCCCGTCGCATTGGCAGCCGCCGCGCTCTTGCGCCACAATTCTTCCACTGAGCGCAACAACTGGTGATACTCCGCGCGATCCTGCTCCACGCGCCGCGTCACTTCCGCGCGAATCCTCTCCACTGCCCATCCGCGGAAGTTCTCATTCAAATAACGCGCGGCTGTTTCCAGTTCCGCGTGGCTCAGCTCGCGATCCATCGCCAGCACACGATCCTGCACCGCACCGGCCTGCGTTACCAGCACCGCCAGCACACGCCCCGTGGCCAGCCGCGCAAAGTGGATATGTTCCAGAACATCCGTTGCCGAGGCGCGCGCCAGCGCAACACCCAGCCCGCTTGAAAGCAAGGCCAGTACTTGCGCGGTTCTCTCCAGATACTCATGCGAGGTCGAAACTCCGCTGAAGCTTTCTTCAATCTGCCCACGCCGCTCCGCGCTCAACTGGCTGCCCGCAGCGTTTTGCGCAGCATCGCCCACGCGCGTCAGCGGAGCATCATTCCGTGTAATCTGCGCCACATGGTAGCGAAAAGCCGCCGCCGTCGGCACCCGTCCCGCAGACGTATGTGGCTGCTCCAGCAGGCCCGCATCGGAAAGCGCAGCCATCACATTGCGAATCGTCGCCGAGCTCAGGCCTGGATTTTCCTCAAGCGCACGCGCCACCGCCTGCGACGCCACCGGTTCTCCCGTGGCGATATACAGCTCAATGGTCTTCGTCAGTACCAGCCGCTCACGCGGGCTGATGCGCACTTCAGGCATTGGTCAGATCCCCCGAAAAATCCACGACAGGTGAATCCAAGTTTGTTCCGGCGCAACTGCCAGACCACATGCCCGGCTTGCCCGGAACGAATCAGAATCAGCTAATCCCATTATTTCAGACACTTACAGATTCATCTGAGCATGGAATCCAGCTTCTATAGTAGGAATGGCCTGAAAGCTGTGTCAAGGCTGCCTTTCTGCCGGGGCATAATGTGGTTTCAGGGGGAAATCGTGCCGTTCCGTCGCAGACGAACTGTCTCCATCGCTCATATTTCTCTACTCGCAATCACCCTCTTCTCAATCGCATCTGGCTTTACCGCATTCGCCCAATCCTCCCACGCCGACTGGCTCCGCTCTCTTGAGTCCTGGCGTGCAGAACGCGCGAAACAAATCTCAGCCCCCGACGGCTGGCTCTCCCTCGCCGGTCTCGAATGGCTCAAGTCCGGCTTCAACTCCATCGGCGCCGACCCCGGCAACTCCATCCAGCTCCACACCACGGACGCCCCACCGCGCCTGGGCCTCATCACCGTCAACGGCGACATCATCCAGCTCCTCGCCCCCTCCGGCGGATTCCCTGCGGGCCTCACCACCAATGGCGGCCCCGCGCGCGAAGGCAAACTCGACACCTCCAACGAACACCCCACCGTCATCGCACTCAAGGGCCTCGAACTCGTCGTTCTCAAACGCGGTGACCGTTACATCCTCCGCATCAAGGACGCAAACTCACCCGAGCGCACCAGCTTCACTGGTCTCCACTGGTACGCGCCTGACGCCACCTACCGCGTGCAGGCACGCTACATTCCTTACAACCCGCCGCAGGTCGAACAGATCGCCACCGTCATCGGCACCACGCTCAACATGACCGCCCCCGGCGCTGTCGAATTCATGCTCAAGGGCAAGGTCTATCTGCTCGAACCTGTCTTCGACGGCGGCGACAAGAATCACTTCTTCTTCATCCTGCGCGACGAGACCAGCCAGACCACCACCTACGGCGGCGGACGCTTCCTCACCACCGGCCTGCCGGACAACGGCGTCTCCAAACCCGGCCACATCACCATCGACTTCAACAAGCTCTACAACCCGCCCTGCGCCTACACGCAATACGCCACTTGCCCCCTCCCGCCCGAGAAGAACCGCCTCTCCGTCGCCATCGAAGCCGGCGAGCAGCGCTTCAAGCAGTAAGACACAGCAAACTTCAACACTGATAAAGTAAAAGCAGCGCCTGTTTCGAGTGGGGAAACCGCATTCCCGTTGAGGCCAGAACGCCTCCGAAATCCTGCTCACCCAGAAGGACCAAGCCTAAAAGGACCCAGTACGATGCCTCTCGCCATTGAAGACATTCGCATTCAACGCACAACCGTCGTTCTTCCGCCCGTTTTCCTGGAGGAGGAAAGACCCGTCAGCGAAGAGGCCATCGCAACCATCTTCAATGCACGTCTCGATATTTCGCGCATCCTCGCCCAGCGCGATCCGCGCCTGCTCGTCCTCGCCGGCCCCTGTTCCATTCATGACGTAGATGCCGCCCGCGAATACGGCGCGCTGCTCCAGTCCGCGGCCCAGGAGTTCGCCGCCGACCTGCGCATCGTCATGCGCGTCTACTTCGAAAAACCCCGTACCACCGTCGGCTGGAAGGGCCTCATCAATGACCCCCACCTCGACGGCTCTTACAAGATCAATGACGGCCTCCGCCTCGCGCGCCATCTCCTGCTCGACCTGGCAGAAATGGGCATCGCCTCCGGCACCGAGTTCCTTGACATGATCTCCCCGCAGTACATCGCCGGCCTCGTAGGCTGGGGAGCCATCGGCGCGCGCACCACCGAGTCGCAGGTCCACCGCGAACTGGTCAGCGGCATCAGTTGCCCGGTCGGCTTCAAGAACGGCACCTCGGGTGACGTTCAGGTCGCCATTGACGCCATCCAGTCCGCCTCGCATTCGCACACCTTCCTCGGACATACCAAGCACGGCCAGTCCGCCATTTTCGTCACCACCGGCAACCCCGATTGCCACATCATCCTCCGTGGCGGCCATGGCATCGTCAATTACACGCCGGAAGCCGTGACGGAAACCGCCCGCCGCATGCAGGCCGCAGGTATTCCTCCGCGCATCATGATCGACTGCAGCCACGCCAACAGCCAGAAGGACCACCGCAAGCAGAGCATCGCTTGCCGCAGCGTCGCCGCACAAATTGCCGAGGGCAACCGCAATATCATCGGCATCATGCTGGAAAGCAACCTCGTCGCAGGAGCGCAAAAACTACTCCCCGGCCAGCCGCTTACCTATGGACAGAGCATTACCGACGCATGTATCGACTGGAAAGAGACATACGCGCTGTTCGGTGAGCTCGCCGCCGCCGTCCGTTCGCGGCGAAATGCCGTCACAGCGGTCCCGGCATAGCCAGTTCGTGGCTCATAATCCCGTTGGCGGTTGCACAATTGAACAAATTCTCGCTATGTGACAAACTTTTATCTGTTGTCACATTCTTTGTTGACATCAATGCACCTCTCGCCGCGTCCAACTGTTGAGAAGTACTCCTTAGTTAGTCCGGGTACGTGCACCTTTTAGCGTATCCCTGCTCCCACTGACAGGCGCTAAGATAGTTCCCGTCATAGCAAGTAGAACGGCGAACGATGGACAAATCCCCCACCATTTTTATCTCCGCTGGCGAGGCCAGTGGCGAGCAGTACGGCGCGCTACTCATTGAGGCACTGCGCGCGCAGTTGCATGCTGCCGGCAGGACCGCGACCTTTTTCGGAATGGGCGGCCCTCGCATGGCCTCCGCAGGTCTGGAGCGTGTCGTCCAGGCGGAAGACATGGCCGTCATGGGTATTACCGAGGTCGTGCTCCACCTCCCGCGGATATATAACGGCTATCACGCCCTACGCCAGTCACTCCGCAAGCGTCGCCCGGCCGTCGCCGTGCTCATTGACTTTCCCGATATCCACTTCAAGCTGGCCGCCGAGTGCAAACGCCTCGGCATCCCCGTTATCTTCTTCGTCAGCCCGCAGCTCTGGGCATGGAAAAAGCATCGCATCAAGCTCGTGCAGAAGTTCGTCGACAAAATGCTCGTCATCTTCCCCTTTGAGGAGCCTTTCTACCGCGAGCAGGGTATACAGGCTGAGTTTGTCGGCCATCCCCTCGCTGATCTACCCGCACCCGCCATATCCCGTGAGGACTTCGCACACGGCTGCGGACTGAATCCCGACGGCCGCTGGATCGCTCTTCTGCCCGGCAGCCGCGCCAAAGAGATACACGCCAATCTGCCGGAAATGCTCAAGGCTGCCCACATCCTTTCTCCGCGCGGCAAATTCGAGTTCATCGTTCCCCTTGCGCCCACGCTGAATGATGCCCAGCGCGCCATGACCAGCCACATCATCAAGCAGTTCGGCGCAGGACTTCCCGTCTTCACTGCCTCTGATGCGCGCGCTGCTCTCCAGTTCGCCCGCGTCTCCATCGTCGCCAGCGGAACCGCCACCGTCGAGGCCGCCCTCATCGGCAACCCCTTCGTGGTTGTCTACCGCGTTTCGCCACTCACCTACGCCATCGCCAAAAAGGTCGTCAAAGTGCCCCACGTCGCCATGGCCAATCTCATTGCTGGCAAACGTGCCGTCCCCGAGCTCATCCAATCCGATTTCACTGCACAGAACATCGTCCGGAATGTCGGTCCCTTGCTACCCGATGGGGAGGCTCGCGAGTCCATGATGCAGGAGCTTCTGCGCATTCGTAGGCTGCTCACCGCCAATCAGCGTTATCGCGACCCTGACCAATCCACCGCTATCGGTCGCGTTGCGCACATTGTGCTCGAGCAGATTGGGGTTCGCACGGGAGAACCGGCCCTCTCCGTCTGACGCTGGCGGCAGAGTGGCTGCCTTTCGGGTTACAGTTTTCCTGAAGATGATTGAGCTCGCGTTGCACCGTGTTTTTTCTTTTTTGGGGATTGATGAACCAATGGCTGCGAAGATAGTGTCTGTGAACTTCCCTCTCAAATCGGTTCGCAGTGTTGCCGCTTTTCTTGCCTTCACACACGCGCTCCTGATCGCTGTTCTGTGCGCGTCCCTGCCCGCGTCCGCGCAGCGCCCCCGGCCCGCGCTCGATATTACCGGCTACGTTATCAACGCCGAAATAGACCCAGCCGCCCATTACCTCACTGCCACCGCGGCCGTCACCTTCACCACGCCGCCCCAGGCAGAGTCCGTCAGCTTCGGCTTCCATCCAGCGCTCAAAGTGGAGAAAATCACCGACGACGCCGGAAACGTGCTCACTGGCGAACGCCTCGCCGACGGCACCGTTCGCATCACGCCCTCAGCGCCGCTCAACTCCGCCACGCCGCAGCACTGGACATTCACTTACGGCGGCACCATCACCGGCAATGAAGACGGACCGGTCGAAGGCCTCAAGCTCGCGGCTATCGGCGAACCCATCACTTATCTGCTCTATCCCGCACGCTGGTTCCCCATGACCGGCTACATGACAGACCGCTTCACCGCCGAAATCCACATCAAGGTTCCCCAGGGCGAGCACGTCTTCGCCAGCGGTCAGGACGGCGCACCCAAACCCGCCACCCTCGCCAACGGCAAACCAGCTCAGGAATTCGACTTCAAGTGGGACAAGCCAGGCTTCCCTGGAACTGTCATCGCCGGAAACTTCGCCGGTCCATTTTCCGCCGGCATCGGCAGCGTCAAGGTCTGGCTCACTTCCCAGAACCAGGCCTCCGGCAACGCACTGGCTGAAACCGCCGCAAAGGAATTCGACTTCTTCACCAACACCTTCGGCATGCCGGAGACAAGTCACCTCAACGTCGTCGAACTCCCCAATGACACACTTCCTGCAGCCTGGGCGCCCGAACTGGCCGCCATCATGGGCTCCCACACCGGAGACAAAGCCGGTATCCGTCTCCTCGCCAACACCATCTCCCACCAGTGGTGGGGATCGGAGATCAGCCCCGCTACCCTCGATGACGCCTGGATCACCAACGGCATGTCGCGTTACTCCGAGTTGATGTTCCTTGAGGATGAAAGCGGCTTTAACGCCATGAAGTCCGCGCTAGACGATGTTGCCGCCGGCGCACTGGCCTATGACACCATCCCGCTCTCCAGCGCCGGCCGGCTGGATGCCTTCTCCCCGCAGTTCCAGTCCATGACCCTGGAAAAAGGCGCCATGATCTTCCACATGCTCCGCGGCATTGTCGGAGACAAGGTCTTCCGCGCCATCCTCAAAGGCACCCTCAGCCAGTACACAGACAAGGGAATACGCACTGAAGACCTCGAAAAAGTAGCCGAGTCCCAAAGCCAGAAAAACCTCACGCCCTTCTTCTCGCAATGGGTCAACGGCACCGGCGCGCCTACGTTTACTAATAAGTACACAGTTTACCGTTTAGGCAATAACAAGGGCTTCCGCACTATCGGCGACATCACCCAGGACCTCGACCTCTTCAACATGCCCGTCGTTCTGCGCATTGAAACCGACGGCAAAACCGTGGCCCGCACAATCGATGTCGTCGGCACCGACTCGCAGTACATCGTCGACACCTTCGGCCGTCCGCGCAAAATCCAAATCGATCCCGACGACTGGGTCCTCAAATCCACGCCCGACCTCAAGGTACGCATCGCCATTCTCAAGGGCCAGCAACTCGTCGCCCAGGGCGATCTCATCGGCGCGCTGGCCCAGTACCAGGAAGCCCTCAAGGCCAACCCGCAAAGCTCGCTCGCCAGCTACCGCATCGGTGAAGTCCTCTTCACGCAACGCAACTTCCAGGCAAGCGTCAACGCCTACCGCGACGCCCTCAACGGCGACGACGAGCCCTCGTGGACTGAAGTCTGGAGCCACATCCAGATTGGCAAGATCTTTGACATCACCGGTCAGCGCGACCGCGCCGTCAACGAGTACCGCCTCGCCATCCAAACCAACGACAACACCCAGGGTGCCATCAACGAGGCGCGCATGCTCCTCCAGAAACCCTACAAACTCCCCGAAAACCAATAAACCCAGAGACCAAAGCTGCGTCCCGTCCATCGCAAACCGATGGGCGGGAAACGGCTCTGCCCCGATTGAGAACGGAGCGGCTGCCGCGCTGCAGGTGCAGAGATTTATCTCATTTCGGTGCACACTGGTTCCATGCGAAACTGCAAAATCAACTGTCGACAGACGGATAGCAACGAATCTGTACCCCATCCATGACTCCCGTGACAGATTGGGAATCAGATCTGAAATCCGTGCATGCTTGCGTAAATCCTTCTGCAACAAATACGGAGGTATAAGTCCTTTGCAATCAAATACAGGTACATCTATACCTCGGCCAAGCCATTTACATTCAATCACTTAGATATGAAAGGCAGGGAGGGGGAGGGGGTATACCCCTAATCCTCGGAAGCCGCGCACTCTGAGCCCTGACCTCTGAAGTGGCAAAAGCAAAGGCCAGCCCTCAGGCTGGCCTTCGTTCTTCCTTCGGTCCTCTCAGCTCTTTCCCGGCTTGGGCGGCAGTACAGTTACTACTACATTGGCCAGCCCAGCATCCGTCATATGCAGCTTCTGGGCCGCACCATATGAGAGGTCGATAATCCGGTGATCGTAGAGATAACCGCGATCGTTGATCCGCACAACCACCGAGCGGTGGTTCTTCACGTTCGTCACCTTCACCCGCGTGCCAAAGGGCAGCGTCGGATGGCACGCCGTCATGGAGTGCATGTTGTAGCGTTCGCCGCTGGCGGTCAGCCGGCCATTGAAGGCCGATCCATACCAGGAGGCGACGCCATGTTCGGTGAACGTCAAGGCGGGTGTTGGTTGAGCCACCACGGACGTACTGCTCGCGGCGGAGGTCGAGGTCGCTGCCGGCTGGCTGAGCAAAGCATCAGCCTGCACGGTGCGCATCGGTACTGTCAGCAGCATGCCCGCAAGCGCGACGCAAGAGGAGCCCACTGCCATCCAAAACTGCATGGGCGCTCTCTGCTTCCTCAGGTGTGGGTATTGCTTAATTACCATTCGTTTATTTTACTAATTGGTCACCTTCAAACCTTGGAAAATACAAGGAAAATCGCGCATTTCCGGTACAACAGGGTAGTTACCAACCGTGCCTAACTGGATAAGTCATTGACCCGTTAGAAGTTACAAATTGCACTATATTTGGTGCAAATGTCCGGGTACCGTAATCCGGGGCCAGAACCGCTTTATTTTCGCCATATATTCCCCTTATGAGCTACTGCCAAGCTCGCGATTTTGAAGCCGAAGAAGACACAAGTCTGCTGCGAGCGAAGAGCGAGCGACTGCCGCACAGCAGGTGTCGACCGGCGTCGGCTCCATGCAATGACAGATGCAGGCAACGATTGCAGATTATTTCGAGAAGCTGGCTAGCGTGTGTATAGGGGGAAACGCATATGCATCTCAGCGCTGAAGGACTCAAACTGCTCATGAACGCCGAGGGATTCCGTCGCCGCACCTATCGCGACCAGGCGGGTCTGGAGACCATCGGCTACGGCCACCGGATTCTCCCCGGCGAAGCATTCCCCAACGCGTTGACAGATGACGAGGCTGCGGAACTGCTTGACCATGACGTTACGCTCGCCGAGGAATCCATTCGCCGTCTGGTTGCGGTCCCGCTGACGCAGGGACAGTTTGACGCTCTGGTGGATTTCGTCTTCAACCTCGGCGCCTCGCGCCTCGCTCAGTCCACGCTGCTCAAAGAGCTGAATGCAGGCCGATATGCCGAAGCAGCCGCGCAGTTGCCGCTCTGGGACCACGCAGGCGGCCGTGAACTGCCCGGCCTCAAACTACGTCGAGCGGAAGAAGTAGCTTTGTGGAACAGCCCTCCAACGCGAGCGGAAGAAGCCGCCTGAGCCGATCCAGCCCGCTCAACTTAACTCGTTGATCTCCAGGTACTCGTCCGCCTTCAGGTAGCCCTTACGCCGGAACCATTCCTCCATCGCGCTTCGCAGTTGGTCCAGCGGGACGCGATGCCCCGCCTCCAACAGACCGTCACTTACCGGCAGCGTGTCGTCAAACACCTTGTCATTGGTGAAGTTCCGCATGGCAAAGTTGTCGATCCACTTAAGGGGGCAAACGTGGCGCTCTCCCGCCGCATCCATGCGCTCGATTCTCAGTTTCCGGGCAAACATGTTTCCACTCTACTTCCCTACTCCTTGTTCGCTGCTCCCTGCTTTTCCACTGTCTCCACCCGGAACCGCTTGTAGCCGTAGTCTTTCTCAACAAAACGTTGCCGAACTCCCTTTAGCAGCAGAATCCGTGCCTGCACCATGCCCTCTCCGCCCGTCGGCAACCACAATCCATCTTCCTGCGGCGCCTGGTCAAAGCTGAAATTGGATCCCTTCTCCACCTTGGCAAACAATCCGCCTGCCACGCGAAAATCATCGTCGAAGTGCACTTCCATCCGCGCCACCTGTCGGTCTGCCTCGTCAATCCACAGCGTTCCCGCCAGCTTCT
>JAGWSG010000013.1 GCA_028876335.1 Acidobacteriota bacterium | reverse complement strand
GCACCTCCGGCGAGATGCGCATCTCCAACTACCTGCTATGGCAGATTGCCTACGCAGAGATCTTCATCACCGACCGCCTCTGGCCTGACTTCCGCGGCATTCACCTGCTTGAAGCCATTCGGGACTTCCAGGGCCGCGAGCGCCGCTATGGCGGCATCGGCGAAACAGGCGGCGAAGTGGAAGAAGACGCAGACCGCATCCGCATCGTGGCCAGCTGATCTAGGCGTGCCGTTGGTTATTAGAGAATTTGCGCGTTGAAATCAGCAATGAACTGAATCCCTGGCACATCGAGTTTCACGAGCTGCTTGTCGCCGGTCAGAAACAGATCGATGCCCGCACTCGCAGCGCATGCCAGATGAATGGAGTCTGCGACACGAAGGTTCTGCTCTGCCCGAAGGCGGCTGAATGGCGCCACAGCGCCGCGATCAAAGGGCAAAAATGCAAAGCCCATTTCTTCGAGGGTCTTTTCAACTAAATGAGTTTTAGAGGGATCAGGTGATTTCTGGGCTCCCGCACGAATCTCTCCCAATGCCAGACAGCTGGTAAAAAGCGAGTCACCGCGCTTGAATGCTCTCTCCAGCAAGTATTCCACGCGCGGTGCAAAGTCCGGATGATCTTCGAGCAGATAGATTACAAGCATGCTGTCCCAGAAGATGCGACTCATGCCGCATCCTCCTCGTCGTAACCACGCACCCATCGCAGAAACGCCTCGCCTCCGCCTTGCTCAGCCAGTTCATTCTTCAGAAGTCCGCGCAACTTTTCTGTTAGTCGCTGAGCACGCCGCGTCAGGTCCTCATCAGGTAACTGGGATTCCGGTGCTGACACGACCTTTGCTGAATTTAAGAAACGGTAGTGGATCACAACCGTCGGGCTGACTTTCTTTGGCGGGCCATCAACTGACTCAATGACCAGGCCATTCTCGCCAAGAAACCGACGCGTTTGAAGTGCACTGCATATTTGCGGCGTATACGTTGGAGGAATGCCCATCTTCTGCAAATCGCTGATTACGTCGCGCACCCGAATTTCGAAGGTGGGTTGCTTTGCGCTGGCTGCCTTAGCGATGTATTTCGATTTAGCCAAAGTTCGGATTTGTTCGCTTAATCCTATACTCATAGTTCCTCCTAGAAACTCTAATTAAATTATAATAAGAATGTCTAAGATTGTCTATTTTATAAAAAGATATTCTTCATGTTCGCAAAATTACTTCGGCAAGCGGGTAGCGGATACGCTAACCCCCGCCGGTGTATGCTCATTCCTGAATGAAACGTGTCGTGACTGCTTTGATTTTGGCGCCGGTGGTGCTGGCGCTGGTGTTTTTTGCACCCAAGTGGCTCTTCATGCTGGCACTTGCGGGTGTTGCCGTCCTTGCCGGCTGGGAGATGCTTGCCCTCACGCACGGCCTTGGCGCGCGGCCTCCCCGCATCGCCGTATGCTCCGCGCTTTTCCTGCTTTTTGCCATCAGTTACGAGTGGCCCGAGTTTGGCCGAGCCGTCTTCGGCATGCTCTGCATTGCGCTCATAACCTACTGCACCTTCCGCTCGCCCATTGAGCGCATTCTCGCTGACTGTCTCGCCTCCGTCTTCTGCATGTTTTACATAGGCGTCACGCTCATGGCCCTGGCCGATATTCGCGACATGATGAACGGCCCGTCCCTCGTCGTATTCCTGCTCTGCACCGTCTGGGCAGGCGATATCACCGCGCTCTACGTGGGCCGCGCCTTCGGCAAAAGGAAGCTAGCCCCGCACCTCAGCCCCAAGAAGACCTGGGCAGGCGCCTATGGCTCCATCGCTGGCAGCATGCTCGTTGCCGGGTTGCTTATGGGCCTGGCTGCTTTGCTCGCACGTTGGAACTCGACGCGCCTATTCTACGGAGATGAGGCCTGGTGGTATTGGCTAATCCTCGCCGCCATTGTGAACGTCGCCGCGCAGGTCGGCGATCTGGCCGAAAGCGGCCTCAAGCGCTCCGCGGGCGTGAAGGATTCCGGTTCTCTGCTCCCCGGTCACGGTGGCGTACTCGATCGCATCGACGCACTGCTGCTTGCCGCACCCGTGCTCTGGTACGTGCAGTTGATCCGCCTGCCGTTTTAGGCCAATTGCTCCTTGATTTTGAAGAGCCGCCGACCAGCTAAACTGAAGAAAGATTCTTTGCAGGCACGCACACTTTGAAACGACTCGCCATTCTCGGTTCCACCGGCTCCATCGGCCAAAGCACACTCTCCATCGTCGAGCAGTTTCCTGACCGCTACTCCGTTGCAACGCTCGCGGCCGGTCGCAACATAGACGAAGCCTTCACCCAGGCTGAGCGCTGGCGTCCGCGCGTCGTCTCCATGGCTACGGAAGAGTTGGCCTCCTATCTTGAAGGCCGTTTGCGTACAGCACGTCTGGACGGCATTGAAGTCGTCCACGGCACTGCCGGCACCGTTGCCTGCGCCACGCACAACGAAGCTGATTTCGTCGTCTCCGCTATCGTCGGTGTCGCCGGGCTTGAAGCCACGCATGCCGCCATCCTGGCCAACAAACCCATCGGCCTCGCCAACAAGGAATGTATGGTCGCCGCCGGTGAAATCCTCACCGCCGCCGCGCGTGAGCGCAACGTCCCCATCCTTCCCATTGACAGCGAGCACAACGCCGTCCACCAGTGCATGCGTGTCGGTGCGCATGGCGAAGTGAAAACCATCTGGCTCACCGCATCCGGCGGCCCCTTCCGCAAAACACCGCTCGAAGAGTTTGAACACATCACGCCTGCGCAGGCGCTCAAGCATCCCACCTGGGTCATGGGCCAGCGCATCACCATTGACTCGGCCACCATGCTCAACAAGGGGCTTGAAGTCATTGAGGCCTGCCGCCTCTTTGACGTGCCGCCTTCCAAAGTCCGCGTCACCGTGCACCCGCAATCCACTGTCCACTCGCTCGTCGAATTCGTGGACGGCTCCATCCTCGCGCAGATCTCTGTCACGGATATGCGCCTGCCCATTCTCTACGCGCTCGCATATCCTGAGCGGCCGGCCTCTTCACTCACCTTTGACCTGGCCGCGCTGCGCCATCTCGATTTTGAAGAGCCCGATTTCGAGCGTTTTCCCTGCCTGCGCCTTGCTTTTGAAGCTGCTGAAAAAGGTGGTGCTCATTGCATTGCACTTAACGCAGCAGACGAAGTGGCCGTGGACGCCTTCCTCAAGGGACACATCTCCTTTAATGGAATCCCGCGTACAATTGAGCAAGTGCTCGCAGCAACTCCGGAAGCCCATCCGGCAACCATTGCCGAGGTGCTGGCAGCCGACCAGCAGGCGCGTGAGCAGGCTCGAGCGCGAGTGGCCGGAAGTTAAGCTGCGCCCGCGCAGAAGCACCAAACCGAGGTAAATTCGACGCACGTATGCATTCATTACTGGTCTCTGTCGCCGCATTCATCGTTTTAGTCGGAATTATGGTCATTGTGCATGAGTTCGGCCACTTTGCCGTGGCTAAGCTCTGTGGCGTTCGTGTGGAGGCCTTCTCCGTTGGCTTTGGCCCTCGCCTCTTTGGCGTCAAGTACGGGGACACGGATTACAAAGTTTGTCTTCTGCCTCTCGGCGGCTACGTGAAGATGACCGGTGAAACGCCGGACCAGATTACCGGCCCCACAACCGAAGGACTTGCTGAAGACCCCGGCGCATTTACCTCGCATCCGCGCTGGCAACGCATGCTTATCGGTGCTGCCGGTCCCATTGCCAATTTCATTCTTGCCTTTTTCCTCATGGTGTTTTACTTCGGCTGGATTAACGAAGTGCCCTACGTGCAGCCGACGACCATCGAGTGGGTCAATCCCACTTCGCCGGCCGCACAGGCAGGCATCAAGCCCGGCGACGTAATCCAGAAGTTCGGCACTCTCACCGATCCCGATCTTGAAAAGGTTCTGGACGCCGCCGACAAAGACGCCGGCAAGAGCATTCCCGTTACTGTGCAGCGCAACGGACAAACCTTCACCACCACGCTGCCCGTGAAAAACGAGGCCGACGACTCAGGCGTTGAGTTGCCCAACACAGGCCTCTACTTCCATTACGTCGAAGGTCCCATCAAGGTTGACCAGACCTTGTCAGACTCTCCTGCGTCAAGGGCTGGCATGCAGGCTGGAGATCAGATTGTCGCCGTCGATGGCTATGCCTTTCATACCCTCGATCCTCTGATCGAATATCTGCAGGAGGGCAAGGGTAAGCCCATCGCCCTCACCATTCAGCGCAACAATGAGCTCCTTCCGCAGCCCCTGATTGTGCATCCTGAAAAGCAGAATGCCGGCTGGCGTCTCGGCTTTATGGCCATGCAGCCCAATGAGCCGAAGATGATCCTGCGTCCCATGAAGTTTGGCGATGCAGTTTCCGCATCGAGCGACTATTGCGTGCAGGCCTCCACAATGATTGTGCAGGTGCTGCACAAGCTGTTTACGCGCCAGGCCTCGGTCAAGGAACTCTCCGGCCCCGTCGGCATTGCGCGTGTTGCCGGACAGGCGGCGGAAACCAAATACTGGTCGCCCAAGTTCTCGCTCGCAGCGGGTATCAGCCTCAATCTCGGCATTCTCAATCTGCTCCCGTTCCCAATTTTGGACGGTGGCCTGATTCTGTTGCTTCTCATTGAAAGCGCGCTGCGCCACGACATAAGCATCGTTGTAAAAGAGCGTATTTACCAGGCGGCGTTTGTTGTACTGGTTATGTTCTTTGTCTACGTCAGCTTTAACGACGTGGCCAAGCTGCCCATCTTCACCCATATGAAGCACTGAGGAAGTTTCCAAATTCGATCACACCCCATCCTTCTCAATGCGAAGGATGGGCTTTCGATCTCTGATCTCTGTCCCCTGATCTCTTAAACTATCTCCATGTCCGTTACAACTCTTCAGGTTCGCGTGCGCTACGCGGAGACAGACCAGATGGGCGTCGTCTATTACGCCAACTACCTGGTCTGGTTTGAACTGGGCCGCGTGGAAGTGCTGCGCTCGCTCGGCCTCTCGTATCACACGCTTGAAGTGGAGCACGATTGCATTCTTCCCGTGGTTGAAGCCAACTGCCGCTACCGCGCGCCTGCTCGCTATGACGACCAGGTGTTGATTGAAGCACGTCCATCCATGCTGCGCGGATCAGTCCTCAAGTTTGCCTATCGCATTCTGCGCAAAAATGCAGATGATGTTGAGCCACTCCTCCTGGCGGAGGGCGAAACCGTCCACGTAGTCTGCGGGCGCGACTTCCAGCGCAAGCCCTTGCCGGAACAGTACACTGAGGCCATCAAGGCGCTGATGAGCTGAGTTCTGTGCGTACTTCAACTGCGTAGCACCCTTGCTCACGCTTGAATGCAGATGATCTGATTTCTGAACCTTGAACTCTGAAATTTAAACTTACAGAACCACTGCCATCACAAACCCGTCATACCCCTTGCCGCACACCGTCTGCAGCGCCGTCGCGCTCAACCGCGGCTCCGCGGCAATTTGCTCCAGCATCTTGCGCACGCCTTGCACATTACCGTCTCTTGATTTGGCGTTCGCCACTTCGCCGTCGCGCACCACATTGTCGGCCACAATCACCGTGCCCGCGTGTGCGAGCGCAAGCGCATATTCCAGATACTTCGGATAGCTCTTCTTGTCTCCGTCAATGAAGATCAAGTCGAAGGGACCTTCCTTCTTCGCAACGAGCTTCGGCAGCAGAGCCAGAGCATCGCCCACCCGCACTTCCACGCGTTCGCTCACGCCGGCGCGCTTCAAATTGCGCCGCGCAATCTCTGCGTGTTGCGGGTCCAGCTCCAGCGTCACAATGCGTCCGCCTTCGCCCATCGCCTGTGCCATCCACAGCGCGCTGTAACCGCCCAGCGTGCCAATTTCCAGAATCTTCATCGCTCCGGTCATGCGCACCAGCAGGGCAAGGAACTGACCCTGCAACGGCGTTACGTCAATCGCGGGCAGTTCTGCGGCCTTGTTCGCAGCCAGCGCAGACTCGCGCGCCGCGTCGGGCTTGACGAGCAATCCACCCAGGTATTTGTCTACCTGTTTCCATACTTTCTTCGCCATTCGCAGCTCTCCACTGCCAAAAATCAATTCAAATGCAGGTTAAGTCTCCGGCCCCTGCCAAATGCAGGCCTTTGTAGCGCACTCCGCAGTTTGCGCAAATTAATTGCCTGCCGGCGCATACTGGACGATAGCCGAAATAGCCCTCGCTCGTCTCAGATGCGTCGACATTCGAGCTTACCGGTAAACTAAGTTCCTTCTTTTCAAGTATGCGCCGCTAACTCATTTTGATTCAGATACGACAGGTATATATACATCGCCTAACCTGCTTTAAATCAACAACATATGGTATGGGAGATAGGGGGGGAGGGGGACTCCCGGGAGTCAGTCTAAAAGCAATGGAATCCGTCTTTACTTTTCACGGGCGACGACAAAATCGGGCACCCACAACAACGCCCGCTTGAAATCCGAATCAGGAAACGCCTGCAGTGCCTGACGCGACTGCTCCGCGTACTGGTCGGCGGCAGCACGCGCATAGTCCACTGAGCCGTTGCGGTCCAGAATCTCCTGGATGCGCTCGCGGCTTACATGCTCAAAGCTGCGATCGTCCAGCACGCGCTGAATCGTCTGCCGGTCCTTCGCGGTTCCGTGATCGATCGAGTGAATCACGGCCAGCGTTGCCTTGCCTTCGCGTAGGTCGCTTGCCACGGGCTTGCCCAGCACCTCTTCGGTGGCCGTCAGGTCCAGCACGTCGTCCACGATTTGAAACGCCAGCCCAACTGCGCGGCCATAAGTCGCCAATGCGGCTTCCTGCGCTTCGCTCGCTCCCGCCAGCACTGCGCCAAGGCGCATCGATGTCGAGAACAGGCACGCGGTCTTGCGGAAGATGAGGTCGTAATACTCAGCCTCTGAAACTGCCCGGCCCAGCTTTTGGATCTGCAGCAGCTCGCCCTCAACCATCTGCTTTGTAAGGTCGATTAGCAGATCGAGCACGCGCAAATTCTGTTCTTCAAGCGCCACCTTGAAGGCCTGCATATAAAGCCAGTCGCCGGCCAGCACGCACTTTTCATTGCCCCAGGTTGTGTTGGGCGATGGACGTCCGCGCCGCGTGTGCGCATTGTCGATGATGTCGTCATGCACCAGCGTCGCCGTGTGCAGCATTTCCACCACGGCGCCAAGGCGAATTGCACTTGGGCCAAAGAAGTCCATCAGGTGCGCCGCAAGCAACAGCAGCGACGGGCGAATGCGTTTGCCGCCACCTTCGCGCAGATATTCGGCAATCTCGGTGATGGTGCTGACGCTTGACGCGGCGTCGCGGCCAAGCTCCTGCTCAATGGCGACAAGATCGTCGCGCAGCAGCTCAAAGACTTCCCTCGCCGTCGCTATCGCCAATGTGCTCAAGATGCTTCGATTCTAGCGCGTTTGCCCTTGGCCGCGTCTCACGCGTTGACGAACAAAGGGTTAATTGGTGCGGTAGTTGGTGAACTGCAGGTCCACGCCCAGATCCTTGCCGCGGAGCAGGGCAATAATTGCTTGCAAATCATCGCGATCCTTGCCCGCAATGCGAACCGTATCGCCCTGAATGCTGGCCTGCACTTTCTTCTTTGAGTCCTTCACAATGCGCACAATTTCCTTGGCCTTATCGGAAGGAATGCCCTGCTGCAGCGTAATCTTCTGCCGCACACTCTGTCCCGCAGCCGGCTCCACCATTCCGTAGGTCAGGTTCTTTAGGCTCACACCGCGCTTCACCAGCTTCTGGCCCAGAATCTCCTTCACGGCTTCAAGCTTGTACTCATTAGCGGAAGCGAGCTGAATCTCCTTGTCGCCGTCGGCAATTTTGATCTCCGAGTGCGAGTCCTTCAGGTCAAAGCGCTGGCGAATCTCCTTGATCGCCTGGTCGATTGCGTTGCGCACTTCCTGAAGGTCGATCTTGCTTACGATGTCGAATGAATTGTCTTGTGCCATAACGTTCCTCAATATTGGCGGAGGCGATGTTGCATTGCCGCCGAACCGTTGCCACTGTATCAGCTTTACGCGGCTCTGGTCAGATGAAAGAGCCTGTGAAAATTCGCCGTTGTGGCTGCGGCCAGCTCTTCCGGTGTCACACCTTTGATGCCTGCAAGTACCGCTGCGGTGCGCGTTACAAACCCCGGCTCGTTGCGCGTGCCGCGGTCCGGCATCGGCGTCAGCCACGGTGCATCTGTCTCCACAAGCATGTGTTCCAAGGGCACTTCCGCGGCCGCATCGCGCAGCGGCTGCGCCTTGGGATACGTCACGTTGCCCGCGAACGAGATCAGAAAGCCCATGTCGATGGACTTCTGTATCTGCTCAGAGCCGGCACTGAAGCAATGCATGATTCCGCCAAGCCCCGTGTGCCGCCAGTATGTGTCAAGCGTGAGAAAGAGATGATTCCATGCGTCGACTTCCCCGTCCTTCGGCCTGCAGTGGATGATGATCGGCCGTTTGCGCGCCGCGGCCACTTCAAGCTGCTTCACCAGGCCTGTGCGCTGCACGTCATGCGGAGCGCCCTCATGGTAGTAATCGAGTCCGATTTCGCCGCAGCCAATCGCTTCCGGCTCGGCCAGCAGCCCATCGAGCTTCGCCAGCACCGCGTCATCAATCTCCGGCGTGTTGTGTGGATACACGCCAGCTGTCGCGTAGAGTTTCGGCAGTCCTGGTTTGCCGTTGTATTGGCGGCACAAATCGAGCGCCTGGTGCATCTCATGCGGCCCTTCACCAATTCCAATGGCCATGACCGCGCCAACGCCGGCCTTGTATGTGCGGCGCAGCATGTCTTCGCGGTCTTCGGAGTAGCGTGGGCTATCGAGATGTGCGTGGGAATCAACCAGCAACAGCGAATCTCCTCTATTTACTTGAGCCGCGCTCCTAGCGGCACATCTTCCAGAAAGCCTGCCAGCACCGGCGCGCCATCCGTTGGCAATGACGCTGCGAGTAGCATGCCATTTGACTCAAGACCACGCATCTTGCGCGGAGCCAGATTGGCGACAATCACGATCTTACGGCCGATGAGTTTTTCCGGTTCGTAGTACTGTGCAATGCCGGCCAGAATCTGCCGCTTCTCATAGCCCAGATCCACTTCAAGCCGCAGAAGCTTGTCGGCTTTGGGAATGCGCTCGGCAACGAGCACCTGCGCCACACGTAGGTCCACTTTCACAAAGTCATCAATGGTGATGTACTGCTTTTCTTCCACCACGGAAGCGGCGGGCGGCTGTTCGGCAGGTGCAGCCTGTGTAACGGGCGCGGCCTCGTTGCTCGAGGTCGCTGCGGCAGCAGGGGTTTCAGCCACGGGAGTGGGCTTGGTCTCTTCCATCTTTTTGCTCTCTGGTTTGATCTCTGATTTTGGTGTTGCTGTTTTTTGTGGTGGCAGAATCTTCGGCTCATCGGGCGCGGGCTGCGAAGGGCCACCGGCGGCTTCAATTACTGATTTGTTGTTCTCTTCTTCCAGCGCAACCATGCGTGCAACGGCGTCCTTCTCTGCACGCGGGAACAAGGGCGCAGGTTCGCCGAATTTGGTTCCGGGCTTCAAGCCGCCCCAAGCCACGCTGGTGAGAAATGAATTCTTCGCTGCATCGGCAATCTCGCCAAGGCCAAGCTGCTGCCACACCTTCGCCGTTGCTTCCGGCAGAATGGGATACGCAAGTGCAGTAATCACGCGAATAGCCTCTGCAGCTGTGCCCAACACGCGCGCTTGAAGCGCGGCGTGGTCTTCATCGCTTCGTTCGGCGGGCTTCTTCCATGGTGCGTTCACCGTCAGATAGCCGTCGGTTTCCGCAACAAGCGCCCACAAGCTCTTCAGCGCTTCAGAGAAATTCAGCTCGTCAAACAGCGGGCCGAAGCCGGCAATTGCTGCTTCCGTGTGGGCGCGCAGCGCCGTTTCCGCTTCAGTGGTCGCACCGGTCTCCGGCACAACACCACCGAAGTACTTGTGCATCATGTTGACTACGCGGCTTACAAGGTTGCCATAGCCGTTCGCGAGATCTCCGTTGTAGCGCTGCACGAGAGCATCGAACGAGAAGTTGCCGTCCTGTCCAAAGGGAATTTCGCGCAACAGGAAGTACCGCAGCGCGTCTGCGCCGAGCACTTCCATCACGGTTTCGGCACGCACAATGTTGCCGCGCGACTTGGACATTTTGCCCTGATCGAAGAGCAGCCAGCCATTGGCCCGCACCGAGCGCGGTGTCTCAATCCCCGCGGCCATCAAAAACGCGGGCCAGTAGACGCAATGGAAGCGGCTGATTTCCTTGCCAATCAGGTGCATATCCGCCGGCCAGAACTTCTTGAAGCGCGCCTGATCCGCAGGTTCGTCAGAACCGTAGCCGAGAGCCGTGATGTAGTTCGCAAGCGCGTCAAGCCACACATAGACCACATGCTTCTCATCACCCGGCACCGGAATGCCCCAGGAGAAACTTGCCCGGCTTACGGAAAGATCTTTCAGCCCGCTGCGGACAAACGAAATCACCTCGCGGCGCGTTGATTCCGGCCCGATGAATCCGGGGTTCTCTTCATAGAACTCAAGCAGCCGCCGCTCGAAGGCAGAGAGCTTGAAGAAGTAGTTCTCCTCGCTCACGGTTTCCGTAATGCGGCCGCAGTCTGGACAGGGCGCGCCGGGAGGCACATCAACCCACGCTTCATCGGAGACGCAGTACTGGCCCGTGTACGAACCTTTGTAGATGAAGCCCCGTTCCTTCAGAGTCGAGAAGAGCTTCTGCACGCCGCGCTTATGGCGCTCTTCCGTCGTACGGATATAGTCGTCGTAGGTGAGTCCTAGCTTGTCCCACAGGCCGCGAAATTCCCCTGATATGCGCGTGGCGAACTCGTATTCACCGCAGCCAGCAAGTTTGGCGGAGCGTTCAATCTTCTGTCCGTGTTCGTCCGTGCCGGTCAGGAACCAGGTGTCGATGCCGAGCGCGCGTTTGCGGCGGGCAATGGCGTCACAGACGATGGTTGAGTAAGCGTGACCCAGGTGCGGCCGCGCGTTCACGTAGTAGATGGGCGTGGTGAGGTAGTAGCGAGCTTTTTCTGTTGCCGGAGTGGTCATGAGCGGGGTGTTGGCGGTTCCGTGCTCCGGCCGTCTGCCGGTGCGTTGCGTGATGATTCGACTCTTCAATCTTAGGGGGCGCAGGCGGCAGCGTCAAACCTGCTTGTGAGATGCACTCTGTTAAAATCACCTTGAAAATCAAGGATTTCTGAGGCTCTTTCAACGTGTATCTGGAACTGGAAAAGCGGCTGGCCGAGCGTTTGCGCGCGGTGCTCAAAGACAAGTTTGGCGCGGAACTCGCGCAAATTCCCATGGAAATTCCACCCGACCTGAAAATGGGCGAATTGGCCACGCCTGTCGCACTACAACTGGCGCGCACGTTGCGGAAGGCACCGAAGATCATCGCGCAGGAACTAGTTGCGGCGATTGGTTCGCTCAACGGATTCGCCAGCTTTGAAGTGGCCGGTGCCGGATACATTAATGCACGGTTTGATCGCGCTTCGGCCGCAACCGCTATTGCCACTGGAACAGAACATTCGCCGTTCGCGCAGGACCATGCTCTGGTTGAGCACACAAGCATCAATCCCAACAAGGCCGCGCACATCGGCCATCTGCGCAATGCCATTCTGGGCGACACATTTGTGCGACTGCTGCGCGCCGCTGGGCAACAGGTCACAGTGCAGAACTACATCGACAACACGGGCGTCCAGGTGGCCGATGTGGTCGTGGGATTTCTGCACGTGGAGGGCAAGTCGGCTGCGGAAGTGCGCTCCGTGATTGACGATTGTGCGGAACGCTTCGCCAAGTCGGGCAAGTTTGCCGAAGCGTTCGATTATCTCTGCTGGGATCTCTATGCACGCACGTCGCAGTGGTACACCACCGGCACGGACGCCGAGAACGAGGCGCGCAAAAAGCTCCGTTATGACACGCTGCACGCAATTGAGCATGGCGGCAATGAGACGGCTGAAATTGCCGAGCTGATTTCAACCGCGGTGCTGCGGCGGCATCTGGAAACGATGCTGCGGCTTGGCATTGAATACGACTTTCTTCCGCGTGAGAGCGAGATTCTGCACCTGAAGTTCTGGGAGTCCGCGTTTGAACTGTTGAAAAAGAGCGGCGTTCTCTACTTCGAGAACGAGGGCAAGAACAAGGGTTGCTGGGTAATGACGCGGCCATGCGCCGAAGTGACCGAAGGCGAGACCGACGAGGACGCCAAGGTGATCGTCCGCTCAAATGGAACGGTAACTTACGTCGGCAAAGACATTGCGTATCACCTATGGAAGTTCGGTCTTCTGGGCAAGGATTTCGGGTACAAGCAGTTCTTCTCATATCCCGATCATGAGTGCTGGATATCGACCGAGCACGGCGAAGCGAACCATCCTCACTTTGGCGGCGCGCAGGCTATCTACAACGTGATTGATTCGCGCCAAAGCGACCCGCAGGCCAACGTGATTCAGGCATTGCGCGGCATGGGCCACGCGGAGCAGGCCGATCGCTACACCCACTTCGGTTATGAGATGGTCGCGCTCACGCCATCGTATGCGGCGCAGCTTGGTTATCAGCTTTCTGACGAAGATCGCGCCAAGTCGTACATCGAAATCAGCGGACGCAAGGGTTTCGGCGTGAAGGCCGATGACCTGATGGACCTGATGATTGCCGCCGCGAAGTCGGAAGTGGTGAAGCGCCACACCGACTGGAGCGATGCGCAGGTTGAAGAGGTGGCCTCAAAGATTGCGTACGGCGCGCTGCGCTATTACATGCTGCGCTTCAGCCGCAACTCGGTCATCGCTTTCGATCAGGACATGGCTCTTTCACCCGAGGGCGAGACGGGACCGTACCTGATGTACGCTGCCGCGCGCATTCGCAGCATCTTCCGCAAGGGGCAAACCACGCCGGAAAATGTGCTGGCAGAGTTCGCGCAGCTTTCGCCAGAGAAGACGGCTGCGTTCCTGAGCGGCGAAGAGAACGAAGATATCTGGGCGCTGTGGCTACGGGCAGGTCAACGCATGTCCGTGCTCGACCAGTGCATTGGAACTTCAGAGCCGATGCATCTGGCCAAGCATGCCTTTCAGCTTGCGCAGGACTTCAGCAACTTCTATCACCATCACCACATCCTCACCGAGGAGGACGCGGCAAAGAAGCTGTTTCTGCTGGCTACGGCTGCCGTTGCGCTGCGCGAACTGGTGGCAGTGCTCGGCTGGCTGGGCATTGAAAGCCCTGAGGCGATGTAGCCGTCGTTACAAAAGAAGAAAGGCCGCGCAAATGCGCGGCCTTTTGCTTGATGTCGAATTGCTCTAGTAGCTTCGCGCCCACTCAAGAATGGAACGTACCGCGATGCCGCTTGGCCCCTTGGCGATGTAGGGCCGCGAGTCCTCGATCCACGCCATGCCGGCAATGTCTAGGTGAATCCACGGCGTGTCTTCCGCGAATGCCTTCAGAAATTCCGCAGCAGTAATGGCTCCACCCCAGCGTCCGCCCGTGTTCTTGATGTCGGCAATGTCGGACTTGATCATGTCCGCATACTCGTCGCCAAGCGGCAAACGCCAGAACTTCTCACCGCTGGTTTCAAGCGCCTGATTAAAGCGGGTGAAGGAGGTCTCATCGTTTGAGAAAGCGCCGGCATTCACCATGCCGAGAGCAACGACACACGCGCCGGTGAGTGTGGCCGCGTCAATGAGATGCGTGCAGCCAAGCTTCTTCGCATAGGCCAATCCATCGGCCAGTACAAGGCGGCCTTCCGCATCGGTATTGATGATCTCGATAGTCTTGCCGGACATCGCGGTCTGCACGTCACCGGGCTTCTGGGCCTTGCCGTCGGGCATGTTTTCTGCCGAGCAGACCACGCAGATGACGCGCACGCGCGGCTTGAGCAACGCGATGGCGCGCATGGCTCCCAGCATCGCGGCCGCGCCTGCCATGTCGTACTTCATCTTCTCCATGTTGTCAGCCGGCTTAAGCGAGATGCCGCCCGTATCAAAGGTGATGCCCTTGCCCACAAGACCGAGCACTGGGCCTTCGGTGACGCCTTCGGGCTCATAGCGCAACACAATCAGAGCTGGCGGCTCTTCCGATCCCTGAGAGACGCTCCAGAAAGCGCCCATCTTGAGCTCTTTAATTACGTCCGTGGAAGAAATGGTGAACTTGAGCCCAGTCTCGATGGCCATGGCGGAGGCACGGCGGCCCAGCATCGTGGGAGTGAGCTTGTTGCCGGGCTCGTTGACGAGAGTGCGGGCAAAGTTCTGACTCTCACCAATAATGGAGCCCTCGTTAAGCGCTGCTTCCAGCGCAGACTGATCGGCGCTCTCAGGCCCAATCACCGTGAAGGTTTGCACGGATAGGTCCTTGCGATCGGTGCGGTAGGTGTCGGGGTCAAAATCGCCAATGAAGGCGCCTTCGGCGGCGGCGCGGGCGCTGCGCGTGGACGGCAGCTCGAGCGAGTCAGGAGTCACAAACGCAACATCGCGAATGCCGCGCGGTTTGGCGGCGCGCACGGCCACTCCGGCTGCGTTACGAACTGCGTGTGCATTGAGCCTGGATTGCTTGCCGATGCCTATAAGCAGGAGGCGCTTGGCAGCCAGACCGGCAGGAGCGTGCAGAAGCAGCGTCTCGTTGACGCCGGCTTTGAATTCGCCGCTTGCGAGCACGGCCGCAGCTGCGCTCGTGACTGCTCCGTCCATGGTCAGTAGCTCGGGTTGGGGTTTGGCATCGGGCCCTTTTTCGGTTTGGGTGTCGGCGGCAAGAACGGCGAGAAGCTCCGTTTCAACCTGGGTGAGCGGAGCGAGGGAGAGTTTAGCGTTCATTGTGGGTCCTCAGAAGGTTGGGAGATGGATGGCCGGCTAGCGGCCCGTGCGGTGCTTGTTGGCATTGATGGCAGCGCGCGCCTCACGGTCTGCCTCGCGGCGACGTTCGGTCTCGCGCTTGTCCCAGTCCTGTTTGCCTTTGGCCAATGCCAGTTCACACTTCAATTTGCCGTTTTTGAAATAAAGCCGGGTGGGAATGAGCGTATGTCCCTTTATCTGCGTCTTCGCATGCAGACGCCGAACTTCATCCCGGTGGAGCAGCAGCTTGCGCGTGCGCGTTTCGTCATGATTGGCGGAATTGCCATGCGAATAAGGCCCAATATGCATGTTGAGCAGAAACGCCTCGTCATCCTTGATCAGCCCGTAGGAGTCCCGGAGATTCGCCTTGCCTTCGCGGATGGACTTGACCTCGGTGCCGCGGAGGGCGACTCCGGCTTCAAACTTCTCGAGAAGGAAATAATCATGGCGTGCGACACGGTTTTGAGCCGCATCGCGCTCGCCGGAAGCCACGGGGTCGCGCGGCTTGGCCGGTTTGCTGCCGGTTGGCCGGCTGGGCGCCGCAATCACGTGACTAGTCTGTCGAGCCATAGTGCTATTTCCTCGAAACTTAATCGTAGCACCGGTTTAAATCCGGGTTATGTTACCGAAGGGCTTTGCTAAAATGGGGCATCGGTGGATAAGATTTGCCGGCCATGAATCTTGCGTCCGAGAGGGCCGCGGCGCCACCACCCGGCCCGGGCTGTGTCTTGGGCTGAACAGGACGCAGGGGAGCTCGATGCACTGCCATACCGCCTTTCGCCAGGCCTCGCGCACCATTCTCAAGTTAACCTTCCTGCTTACAGCTGTATTCCTGCTTTGCATGCCGCTTGCCGCGCACGCCGATCAGGCTAAAAAGCTCTATAAGAGTGGGCAGAAAGCGGAGGCGCGCGAGGACTATGACGCAGCCTTTGAAAACTACCAGAAAGCCTGGAGCCTGAAGCCAGACGACCTCGCCTACAAGGCCTCCTACTATCGCGTCCGCCTGACCGCGTCCACAATGCACGTCTCCAAAGGGCAGAAACTTGAGGCGTCCGGGGATCAGCAGGGCGCTCTGGAAGAGTTCATGCACGCTCTGGCCATAGACCCTTCCAATGAGGCCGCGCAGCAGGGAATTAACCGCCTGCGAAGAGCTGAGGGCCAGCAGGTTCAGGAACCGGAAAAAGGAGTCATCGAGACACACACGGAGCAGGCTGAGCTCGATTCAATCGGATCGCCACAGCAGTTGAAGCCCCTTTCAAGCGAGCCGCTTACTCTGCACATGACTGAGGATGCAAAGGTGGTTTACCAGGCCATTGGCAGGGCCGCGGGCGTCAATGTGCTGTTCGATCCGGAATATATATCCAAGCGTATTCAGGTGGACCTGAATAATGTCTCTCTCATGGACGCTTTGCGTATCGTGGCGACGTTGTCTGGAACTTTCTGGCGGCCCGTAACATCGAACACGATCTTTGTTGCCTCCAATACACAGGCGCGGCACCGTGAGCTGGATGAGCAGGCAGTGCAGACCTTCTACCTCACCAATGCCTGGCAACAGAACGATTTGAACGATGTGCAGACGGCGCTGCGCAATGTACTGGCCAGCAATGTGAAGGTGTATGCCGTGGCCAGCCAGAATGCGATCGTTATGCGCGGCACGCCCGACGAGCTTTTGCTGGCGCAAAAGCTGATCAACGATCTGGATAAGCCGCGGCCTGAAGTTGTGGTGGATGTGGCCGTGCTGGAAGTGAGCAAGAACTGGGAACGCACTCTGGGTATTGCGTGGCCCAGCAGCGTGGGCGTAGCTTTGCAGACCTCGTCTTCAAACACTTCGACCAATTCGGGATCGACGACAACAACAACATCGACTACAACGAATCCAACAATTTATGACCTGGCGCACCTGAAGGCTTCGAACTTTGCTGTGTCAGTGGGTACGGCGACGGCAAACCTGCTGCTTTCCGACTCAAGCACACAGATTCTGCAGAACCCGCGCATTCGGGCTACAGACGGCCAGAAAGCATCGCTCAAGATTGGATCGCGTATTCCGATCGCCACCGGTTCCTATCAGACCGGCGCGGCCACGGCTCTTGTAAGTTCACTTGTGAACACGCAGTTCCAATATCAGGATGTGGGCGTCAATATTGAGGTCACACCGACCGTACACTTTGACGACGACATTACGCTGAAGGTCAAGATCGAGGTCACGGCGCAGAGCGGCTCAGTGACCATCAGCGGTGTGACTGAACCGATTCTGAGCCAGCGCGTTGCCGAGCAGGTGGTGCGTCTGCGCGAAGGTGAAGCAAACATTCTGGGCGGCATTAATGAGAAGCAGATTCAGGAGAGCTGGAGCGGTATTCCGGGGCTTAGTTCGATTCCCATTCTGCGTTATCTCTTCGGTTCAAAAGACCACACAATCAACAACGACCAGATTGTGTTCATGCTGATTCCGCATATTGTGCGTCAGCCTTCGCTCACCCCGCTTAATCTCCGCAGTATCGATACAGGCGCGGGCAATACCATCGAGTTGCGGCACATTTCAAATGCGGGTGGCTCATCTAGTGAGTCGGCGCAGCCAGCCTCCGCGCCAAAAACTCCAGCCTCGGGTAATCGCTCCTTTACAGGGACGGTACCCGGACAGACCGCGGCAGCGGCTGCTAAAACGGCGATTGCGCAGATGAACCAGGAGCCGCCGCCAGGGGGAGCGCCTCCTCCGCCAACTGCAGCTCCGGCACAAAGTCCGCTCGGTACTCGAGTCTCCTTGGTGGAGCCATCTGGCACCATTTCGACAGGCTCAACGTTCCAGGTCCCCATCGTGCTCACGGGAGGCACAGACATTGCGTCCGTACCTATGCAGGTGACCTACAATCCGGCTCACCTGTCGCTGGTGAACGTGGACAAGGGCGACCTGCTTGGGCGCGATGGCAAGGATGTCACGTTGCTGCATCGGGATGACCCGCCCGGGACACTTGTGGTAAATGCGGCGCGTCCTCCAGGTTCGGGTGGCGTAAGCGGCGCGGGCGTAGTGTGCGTGCTTACCTTCCAGGCCAAAGAAAAGGGCGATACGCCGATTACGATTTCGCGCGCCGGGGCAATGAACAG
Source organism: Acidobacteriota bacterium (assembly GCA_028876335.1). Taxonomy (GTDB): domain Bacteria; phylum Acidobacteriota; class Terriglobia; order Terriglobales; family Acidobacteriaceae; genus Telmatobacter. Next base: position 5,611 of record JAGWSG010000013.1, on the reverse strand, counting down.
TGCGCAGCAGGCAGTTCAGGTGCAGGCCGGTCAAATCAGCGTTTCGGTGCAGTGAGGTTGAGTCCATTTGAGTTTCACCAGATCAATACGAAAGCCCGGTGAGCAGGGGCTTACCCTGGTGGAACTGATTGTGACTGTGGTTCTGCTGGGCATTCTGGCCTCCGCCGCAATCCCGGTGGCGCGCTTTCAGGTAAAGCGCCAGAAGGAACGTGAACTGCGCTACGACCTGTGGCAGATGCGCGACGCGATCGACAAATATAAAGACGCGGCAGACAAGGGTGCCATTCGAACCAAGGTCGAGAGCCAGAACTATCCGCCGGATTTGCAGACGCTGGTGGATGGCGTGGACATACAAGGGAAGAAGGTGCGCTTTCTCCGGAAGATTCCGATTGACCCGATGACGGGGAACACTGATTGGGGCTTGCGCTCCATGCAGGACGATCCGGATTCGGACTCCTGGGGCGGACAAAGCGTCTTTGACGTGCATTCCAAGTCGCAGGGCACGGCTTTGGACGGGACCAAATACAGAGATTGGTAGTGCGAGTGATGCGAATAAGAGCGAAAAAATCTGATTCGGGCTTTACGCTGCTTGAACTGATTGTGGTGATGACCATTATCGGAATTCTGGCGACGCTCGCCGTGCCCAGTTTCGTGGGCGCCATTCGCTCTGCGCGTGAGGCCGTTCTGAAAGAAGATCTGCACGTGATGCGCGCGGCCATCGACTCCTACACGATGGACAAGCAGAAGGCGCCGCAATCGCTTGATGACCTGGTGCAGAATGGCTACCTCAAAACAATTCCTGAAGATCCGATGACGCATGCAACCGACACCTGGACTACAGAAACAAGTGATGCGCTCTATTCTCTGGACCAGACCGAGCCCGGGATCGATGATGTGCATTCCGGTTCCCAGGAGACCGGATCGAATGGGCAGCCCTATTCCACCTGGTAAACCCACCCCGCAAGGCGTCTCGCTATCATCAATACAAGTATGTTCGATCCCAAGGAAGACCCGCAGGAAGTCTATCGCCGGTATGCTGCACTTGCCCGCAGGCTTGATCCCGAACACGGCCTGGGCGGCAAGCTACTTTTTGCGGATGAATTGAACGCGTCCAGCATTCAATTGGTACGTGCTGCAAATATCGCCGGTGCGGCGTCATTTCTTACTTCGAGCGACAACGCCGCATTAAGGCAGGCCATGCGTGACGGCGTGGTCGATTTTGTAGTAACGACATTGGACGAGACGCTGCGCATTCTCAAAAATGAAATTCGCAAAAAACAGGCTGTCTCTGTGGGCATTTATTGTGCGGATATTGCTGCATTTGCGTGGGAGATGCAGGAACGAGGCGTGCAGCCGGATTTGCCGGCCGCTGGAGCCGAGCCACTGGATGATGCCTGTGAGTGGGTTGCGCTTGACCTGCCAGCCGGAGACAAATCCTTCGCGTCGAAATTGGATGCCGTTGTGCTGGGTGCCGTGCCTGCGGAAGACTACGCAGCACATCGCTGGTATCGAATGTCTCCGCGATATCTGCCGCGCGCATTCAGAAATTTGCGTACTGTGGCGTGCAGCAGGGATGCGGCGCGGAAAATTCAATCCTGGTATGAACAGGCAGCGCATGCATGAGGAGACACCCTAGACAGACGGGTGTCGGGCTTCCTCTATCCGCGACCAAAGTTCCTTAATGCCGCTGCCGGTTTTTGCGGAAACAGGAACAATTGTATCAAGGGAAAATGCCCGCTTCAGCGCGGCCATATTGCGCGTGCGTTCATTGCCGCTCAGCCGGTCGACTTTGGTGGCAACTACCGCAAAGGGCCTGCCCACTTCGCGCAGCCAGTCAAGCAGTTGCATGTCACTTTGCTGCGGCGGAATATTTGAGTCAACCAGGCAGATGCATAGCGCCAGTGTTGGGCGCTCGGCCAGATAGGGTTCAATGAACGCGGGCCAGCCTGCTGTGATCGACTTGGAAATCTTGGCGTAGCCATAGCCTGGCAAATCCGCGAACATGAGCTTTGGTTGCTGGCGGTTGTCGAGCATTGCGAAGAAGTTGATGGCACGCGTGCGGCCCGGAGTGGAAGAGACCTTAGCGGCCTTGTCTCCAGCGAGCGCGTTCAACAAACTCGACTTGCCTACATTCGACCTGCCCAGGAATGCAATTTCTGGAACTGTAGGAGTAGGGAACTGTGCCGCGTCGAGCGCTGAAAGCAGAAATTGTGTGGCGTAATGCATGGCAATCCGTATGAGTTATGGAAACGGGAATGCACCTGCCGGTGCATGAAACGCCCCTTACTGAGGATACAGGAAGTGAATCGATAGTCTCAGCAGCTTGGGATACCTGCAGTCAGGATTCGTTCAGAGGTAGGATTTCCGCGTAAAAATCAAAAGCCCCGGACGTGTCTGTCCGGGGCTTCGAGTCTCTTGCATGGAACTGCTTTACTGCCGTGCAGTTACGTTACCGCCCATCTCAGCGGGTGGAACGGATGACATGACATCCGAGTCTGCCTGCATGGGACCCGGCAGTTGGCTTTCCAGAGCAAGTGCCAACACTTCATCCATCGTGTCGACGAAATGCAGCTTCATGGAGCTCTTGATATTCTCAGGCAATTCCGCGAGATCTTTTTCGTTGGCACGCGGAAGGATTGCTTCAAAGATGCCGGCGCGCAATGCCGCGAGCAGTTTTTCTTTGAGCCCGCCAATTGGCAGCACCTTGCCGCGCAGCGTAATCTCACCGGTCATCGCAATGTCACGACGCACGGGAATGCGCGCCAGCGCGCTTGCCAGAGCTGTGGCCATGGTGATGCCTGCCGATGGCCCGTCCTTCGGAATAGCACCTTCAGGCACGTGCAGGTGAATGTCGAGGTTGCGATAGAACTCGCGACTCAAGCCGAGCGCGTGTGATTTACCGCGAATGTAACTGAGCGCGGCCTGTGCGGACTCCTGCATCACATCGCCAAGCTGGCCGGTGATGGTGAGCTTGCCTTTACCGTCCAGCACCTGCACTTCTGTGGTGAGAATGCTGCCGCCCACCTCCGTCCAGGCAAGGCCTGTAACAAGACCAACTTCGCTCTTATCGTGCACCTCGGAGTCGCGGAACCTCGCGACGCCCAGAAAATCAGCCACATTTGCGGCGGTGAGCTCTTCCTTGTGCTTTGCACCCTTCTTGACCACGCGGCGTGCCACCTTGCGGCACACATTGCCAATCTCCCGCTCAAGATTACGAACACCTGCTTCACGCGTGTACTTGCGGATGATCTCAAGGATTGCATCGTCCTGGAAGATGATGTTCTTTTCGCTCAGACCTGTTTGCTCGCGCTGCTTCTTCACCAGGTATTGCTTGGCAATTTCAAGCTTCTCCTGCTCGGTGTAGCCCTGCAGCCGCAACACTTCCATGCGGTCCTGCAAGGGGCCTGGAATTGTGTGCAATACATTGGCAGTGGCAACAAACAAGACCTGCGAGAGGTCGTAGTCTACGTCGAGGTAGTGATCCTGGAACGCCGTGTTCTGTTCGGGATCGAGAACTTCGAGAAGCGCGGAAGCAGGATCGCCGCGGAAGTCCGAGGCCATCTTGTCGACTTCATCGAGCAGGAAGACGGGGTTCTTGGTTCCCGCACGCTTCATGTGCTGGATGATTTGTCCGGGCAGGGCGCCAATGTAAGTGCGGCGATGCCCGCGAATCTCGGCTTCATCGCGCACGCCACCAAGAGAAAGTCGCACGAACTTGCGTCCTGTAGCCTTTGCGATCGACATGCCGAGCGAAGTCTTTCCTACGCCCGGAGGTCCGACGAAGCAAAGGATGGAGCCTTTGGGATTCTTTACGAGTTGACGCACGGCGAGAAATTCAAGGATGCGATCTTTGATCTTCTCGAGGCCGTAGTGATCCTCGTTCAGCACCTTTTCGGCGAAGTCGATGGAGCGCGTTTCCTTGGACTTTTTCTTCCACGGCACAGCCAGCAGCCAGTCAATATAATTGCGGCTCACGGTGGACTCGGCCGACATGGGCGGCATGGCTTCAAGTTTTTTCAGCTCCTGGATTGCCTTGTCCAGAACATCTTTCGGCATGCCTGCCGTCTCAATCTTCTTGCGCAGTTCGTCGAACTCACTCTTTTCGCCGCGGCCCAGCTCCTTCTGGATGGCCTTGATCTTCTCGTTGAGGTAGTACTCTTTCTGCGCGCGTTCCATCTGCCGCTTCACGCGTGACTGGATGTTGCGGTCGAGGTCGAGTTTTTCAATTTCAATGTCGAGCACGTCTGCAATACGCGCCAGACGCGATGCGGGGTCGAAGATACCTAGCAGTTCCTGCTTTTCTTCGATGCCAATCTGCAAATTGGCCGCAATGACATCGGAGAGCTTCGCGGGCTCATCCATGCGTGCGCTGGCGATGATGGTTTCGTAATTGAGCGACTGCTGCAGTTTGACGTATTGCTCAAAGAGGGAAGTGACGCGCTGCATGAGTTGCTCAAGCGCTGGCGTCATTTCAAAATCGGTCTTGCCCGTCTTTACCGTAGCAACGAAGAAGCCGTCGCGATCTGTGATCTCAGTCGACTTGGCACGCTCCACGCCTTCCACCAGCACCTTGATGTTGCCGTCGGGCATTTTGACGCTCTGCACAATGTTGCAGATGGCGCCTACCTGATAAATATCTTTTGCCTTTGGTTCGTCGATGGACGCGTCATGCTGCGTGGCAAGAAAGATTCTACGATCGCCCGTCAGCGCCTCTTCCAGCGCACGCACGCTTGAAAGCCGGCCCACCACAAAAGGGGTCATCATGTGCGGAAAGATGACCATGTCGCGGATCGGCATCATGGGCAGCTTGATCGAATCGTTCTTTTCCCGGGAAGACGTCATTGCACCACCATTCAAAAATTAGACGCGCCTGCGCAGACGAAGTTGCAACAACTGGCAGGGAAGGTCTTGTAGGGATTGTACAGCGGAATGAGAATGAAAAATGGAGAAGAGGGGAAACGGAGGTTCATAAGATTGAACTTCCGTTTCTCTTCTTGATTACCGCAATTAGCCGGCCTTCTCAAGCAAACAGAGTGAAAGGTCGCGGCGTTCCACCATTTCGCGCGTGATTTCAAGATCGCGTACGCGCTTGCTCGAAGGCAGGTGATACATCAGGTCGAGCATCAGCTCTTCCAGAATCATGCGTAGACCGCGCGCGCCCACCTTGCGTGACAGTGCTTCGCGGGCAACCGCAGCAGTTGCGTCACTGGTAAAGTGCAGGCGAACATTCTCGTACTCAAGCAAACGCTGATACTGCTTGAGGATTGCATTGCGCGGCTTGGTAAGAATTTCAACCAGCGCTGCTTCATCCAGTTCGTCGAGCACACCCATCACAGGCAGACGGCCAACAAACTCTGGAATGAGACCGTACTTGATCAGATCCTGCGGTTCGGTCTTGCGCAGCAATTCAGTGTCGCGATGCGAACGAGTGGTTGCCGCATCTGCTTCCGCATCGATGGTCTTGAAGCCGAGAGCCTTCTTGCCGACGCGGCGTCCTACAACGCGCTCCAGACCGACGAATGCTCCGCCGCAGATGAAGAGAATGTTTGTCGTGTCGACCGCCGTGAACTCCTGGTGCGGATGCTTGCGTCCACCCTGCGGCGGAACATTG
>JAGWSG010000120.1 GCA_028876335.1 Acidobacteriota bacterium | reverse complement strand
GCACCGTCAAGCAGAAGTACTCGCGCCTGCCCATCTATCCAAAGAGTCACTACGTCGTCCAGCCCGAGCGCAAAGCCTCCGCCATAGACTCCATCGTTGCCGAACTCAACGAGTGGGTCGCGCAGCTCGAGTCCGAAGGCCGCATGGTTGAAGCCCAGCGCGTCCATCAGCGCACCCGCTTTGATCTCGAAATGATCAAGTCAATGGGCTACTGTCACGGCATCGAGAATTACTCGCGCCACTTCTCCGGCCGCTTGCCCGGCGAGCCGCCGCCAACGCTCCTCGACTACTTCCCGCGTGACTTCATCCTCTTCGTCGACGAAAGCCACGCCACCATCCCGCAAGTACACGGCATGTGGTACGGCGATCAGTCGCGCAAGCAGAACCTCGTCGACTACGGCTTCCGCCTCCCGTCCGCGCGTGACAACCGCCCGCTCAAATTCGAGGAATTCGAAAACCGCATCCACCAGACCATCTACGTATCAGCAACGCCCGGTCCGTATGAGCTCACCAAATCCGCGGGAGTCGTCGTCGAACAGGTCATCCGCCCCACCGGCCTCATCGACCCCGAGGTTGAAATCCGCCCCGTCAAAGGCCAGATTGACGATCTGCTCGCCGAAATCCGCGACCGCGCCAAACGCAACGAAAGAGTCCTCGTTACCACGCTCACCAAGCGCATGGCTGAAGATCTCGCCGGCTACTACACCGAAGTCGGCGTCAAATGTCGCTACATGCACTCTGAAATTGAAACTCTCGAGCGCGTCCGCCTTCTCGCCGGCCTGCGCAAGGGCGAGTACGACGTGCTCATCGGCATCAATCTACTCCGCGAAGGTCTCGACCTGCCTGAAGTCTCTCTCGTCGCCATTCTCGATGCCGACAAGGAAGGCTTCCTCCGCTCCACCGGCTCGCTCATCCAGACCATGGGCCGTGCCGCGCGCCACGTCGAAGGCCGCGCCATCCTGTACGCCGACCGCATCACAGACTCCATGCGCAACGCAATGGGTGAAACCGAACGCCGCCGCGTCATCCAGCGCGCGTACAACGAAGAGCACGGCATCACGCCGCAGTCCATCATCTCTTCCACGGACATGGGCCTCGCCCAAATTCTCAAGGCCGAGTACGGTGACATTGCCGAAGAAGAAACCGCCACGCTTCCCGAGTTCAACTCCCAGGCCGACGTCGACGACTTCATCGCCAAACTAGAAACCGAAATGCGCGAAGCCGCCAAAAAGTTCGAGTTCGAAAAAGCCGCCAAACTCCGCGACTCCATCAAAGAGCTCCGCGAAAAAGAATTCCTCTTCGGCTAAAACTCGCTCAACCATCCAATGAGTAATTTCCGTGATCTCTTTGGCTTTCTTGCCACGGGATCGCGAACGAAGACTCGGCTTCAACCCGCGTCAGATTCCTTGGAGCACATGAAGATTTGTAACGCTTTTCAAACCCCGCGGAGGAAGCACATAACCAGGGGGGATGTAGGCGCAGCAGGGTTCTTCAGCATGAGGATTGCCTGAGAGTGCATATGCCCTTGCGCGTGAGCCACCGCAGATTTTCTTGAATTCGCAGGCGCCACACTTTCCTTCCAGCTTTGACGTATCCCTCAAATTCCTGAACAACGGCGAGTCGCGATAAATGGCACTCAATGACTGCGTACGAATGTTGCCCGCAGTGACTGGTAGAAATCCGCTCGGGAACACTTCGCCCGTATGTGAGATAAAGACGAAGCCCTTGCCGTCGTTAAGACCACGCGGAGCTCTGCCGATGGCATCGGTAACCTTATCCGCAGCTATGTCATGAATGCCCGATGTCCTCTCGGCTACCTGCTGTTGCAGCAAATAACGCCGGTAGTGTTGTGCCTCGGTTGTTTTGATGTCGAAACTCGATGTCCGGGAAAGCTGCCGCAGTCTGGCGAATATCTGTTCGAACTCATCGCCGCTGAGCAGGTCATTCAGCTTGCCGCGGCCCGTGGGCACGAGGAAAAAGACACTCCAGAGCGTGATGCGCAGGCTTTCCATCAGTGTGACAATCGCATCGATCTCACCGATATTGCGACGGCTGAACGTGGTATTGATCTGCACCGGCAGACCGACTTCATTGGCCCATTGCACCGCGTTGAGCGTGCGGGCAAAAGATCCGGACATGCCGCGGAATGCATCATGTGTTTCAGCGCTTGCACCGTCGAGACTGACAGCCAACCTGGCAAGGCCCGCCTCCTTGAGCCGCACAACAATCTCCCGCGTAAGCAGCGGAGTCGCGCTCGGCGTAAGCGAAACACGAACATTTCTCTCGCAGGCATGACGGATGAGTTCGAAGAGGTCAGGCCGCTTGATTGGATCGCCGCCTGTCAGCACAAAAACGGGAACCTCCATTTCGGCGATCTGATTGATCAGGTTCTTGCCTTCTTCCGTTGTCAGTTCGAGCGGATGGCGGTTGGGCTGAGCAGAGGCGCGGCAATGAACGCATGCCAGATCGCATGCCTGGGTCACTTCCCAGATTGCAATGAATGGCTTTTCGTCGAAGTCGACAGTTCGTATTTGCGGGTTCATGCAATAATGACACCGCGAAACCGCGCGGGCGGCAGTGACCTAAGTCTCTACCTTGGTAGAATTCCACCGTGGCTTCTCCTCGTATCGACTTTGCTGCTGTACTGCAAAAGGCTGCTCTTCTGGCAGGCCTTTCGCAGCCTGAGCTACAGTTGCTGGCTTCGCGCACCGTGCGCAAAATTTTCACTGATGGTGAGCTGCTGTTCTCTGAAGGAGAGCCGTGCAGCGGGTTGCACATTATTGCCAGCGGCAAGGTGCGCATCTTCAAGACTTCGGCCAGCGGGCGTGAGCAGGTACTTGCGGTCAACGTTCCCGGCGAGTCGGTGGCTGAGCTGCCCGTCTTCGACGGCGGGCCCTATCCGGCGTCTGCTGCCGCAATTGAAAACACCGAGATTGCCTTCATCTCACGTCGAGATTTTCACGCTTTCTGCGTCGAGCATCCCGAGGTGCCACTGAAGGTGCTTTCGGTCGTGGGCGCCCGACTTCGTCGCCTGGTGGGGATCATTGAGGAACTCTCGTTCACCACCATTCGCCAGCGGCTCATTGCGGTGCTTGTGAAACTGGCACAGAACGAAGGAACGAGCACGGACCGAGGCATCGAGTTTCTTCTTCCAGCTACGCATCAGGAACTGGCTCATCAACTTGGGACGGTGCGCGAACTTATTTCGCGCAACCTAATGAGGCTCCAGGCCGAAGGACTGCTTGAAGTGGACGCAAGGCAAATTGTGGTGAAGGATTTGAAGGGCCTCACTGCTCTTCTTGAAAATGCCTCATGATAATTTCGCCTCTGAGTGACATAAGTTACTGAGCGAAAATCCCTACTTCCGTAGGGTTGCAGGTGGAGATGATGTATGGCCACCGGAACTCAGTCTATTCGTGAAATTATCGCGCAACAATCTTCAGCTGCAGCCATCCTGCAGCGATTCGAGCTCGACCTGTGCGGCCTGGCTGAAATGCCCCTTGAACAAGCCTGCGCAGAGATGCAGCTATCTGTCGATCAGGTTCTTGAGCGCCTCTCTGACGGTGAAGCCAGCGAGCGCGGCGACGGAACTCCTGACCCACTGCAGATGAGCACAGCGCGTCTCATTCAACATATTGTGCGTGTGCATCACAGCAAGGTGAGGAGAGAAATACCGGGTCTTGCTGCAATGGCGCAGAAGCTCGCCGAAAAGCGAGGCGACCAGGCATCCGAACTCAAGAAAGTGTCCGAACTTGTTGCTACTCTTCGCGACGAACTGCTCGCTCACATCGAAAAGGAAGAACAGATTCTCTTTCCGTATGTGATGCGGCTTGAAGAGCAGATTGACTTTGGCGGCGCCGCTGAGCATGTCTGTTTCCGCTCGGTCGCGCAACCTATCGCAATGATGATGCGCGAGCACGACCAAGCCAACATTATTTTTATTGAATTGCGCCAGCTGACCGACAATTTTGCCCTGCCCGATTGGGCGTGTACTACGCACAAGGCGCTGTTTGCCGGGCTTCAGGCCTTCGAGCAGGACCTGTGCCGACATGTGTATCTGGAAGACGAGATCCTCTTTCCGCGCGCAATCGCACTTGAAGCGAAACCGGAGTACAGGAGGGAGAGGTGACATCCATAGCTCATACAAAACGACTGGTTGTCCTGCCAGTGGAGCGCACTGCGGAATCCATGGCCAGCGTCGAGCGCCACAAGAGTCTTGTGTTGCGCGCGTGGATCTTTGCAGGGCTCTTTTTCATGGCACTGCCCGGCACGGTTCTGGGCTTCTCAAACCTGCTTGCAATCAGCACCAATCACGGACTCGGAAATCTTCCCGCGGCCTGGATCCAGGGACACGGCCATGCACAGGTCTTCGGCTGGATTGGGAGTTTTGTTCTGGGCATCGGTTTCTACTCGCAGCCGGCGCGGAGTCGCTCTGTTCTTTGGGTGCCTCTGACGAGCTTCGCGCTATGGACCTCAGGCGTGGCCATGCGCTGGACGGCCGATATATATGGTTGGCACTGGCGTATGCTCTTCGCTGTCTCCTCCACTTTCGAATTGATTGCGCTGGTGCTCTTCCTCAAGGCGTCCTCGCACCACAAGATGCCTGAACAAATTGGAGACTCACGCACCAAAGCTCGCATGGAACTTTGGATGGTTTCAGTCCTGGTAAGTACAGCAGGTCTGGCGGCGCTCGTCATTTTCAACTTTGTTGTGTGCATGCGTCTCGCTTTGGGGGGAACTTCGCGCGCGTTTCCGCATGCTCTCGACCAGATATTCCTTTTACTGCTTGCCTGGGGCTTTCTGGTTCCGGTCGTATGGGGATTTTCTGCGCGCTGGTTCCCGACTTTCCTTGCAATCGCAAAGCCCAATGCGAAAGTTTTCGGAGCATCTCTGGCCCTCGACATCACAGGCGTCATTTGCGGGATTGCAGGCTGGACGCAAACGGCAACTATACTTCTTCTCCTGAGCGCACTCAGCATGGGGTGGGCGTTGCACCTGACGCAAAAACCGCACGGACCCGCCAAGACGCAGGGAATCCATCGCAGCTTTCCGGTCTTCGCGCGTCTTTCCTACGTCTGGCTCGTGATTGCAGGCTGCCTGGGAGTGTGGGCTGCTTTTGCCGATGTACACGGCGGTATCTGGGGAGCTTCGCGTCATGCGTTGACTGTAGGCTTTGCGGCCACGATGGTATTCACTATCGGGCCCAGAATTCTGCCTCACTTCTCCGGCATCTACAACCTCTTCAGCAAACGACTAATGCTCCTGAGCTTGCTGCTGTTGCAGATTGGCTGCACGCTGCGCGTACTCTCTGAGCCGCTGGCGTATGAAGGCATTCAGGCATTTGCGTGGAAGACGCTGCCAATTTCCGGCGTTCTCGAACTCAGCGGCGTAGTGGTCTTTGCAATCAATATGGCACTTACTTTAATCACGGGCAGGGCGTTCTGGCAGCACAACGTCCAAGCACACGCCGCATAGCGATCGCTGTGTGGCGCCCCGCCTATGAGATTCGGTGCGCGCTTCTGATCTCATCTCGCAAAACTCAAATTCTTTTGGCCGCTGAGTGACTAAAGTCCCTGCGTGCAAATGCGGCAGAACCTAAGGTGACAGATGAAAGCACGCAAAACCATTGTGCAGTACAAAATGAGGAACTTCTGATGACTTATAAGAAATATTGGCTGGCATTTTCCATCGTCGTCATCGCGTCCTTCGCCGTTTTAGGAGCGGTGGGGCGCAAGATGATCAGTGCAGCGCCACCACTTCCCGACGTCTACACAAGCAACGGACAACTTCTCTTTACAGGATCGTCCATAACCGATGGGCAAGGAGTGTGGCAGTCGATCGGCGGACAGGAGATTGGCACGGTTTGGGGGCACGGCGCCTATGTTGCGCCCGATTGGACGGCGGACTGGATTCATCGCGAATCAGAATTTCTGCTCGAGCACTGGGCACAACGGGACGGAGCTCCGAACTTCGTTGCACTCAACCCGGACCAGCAGGCGGTGTTGAAGGCTCGCCTGATACGCGACATACGCACGAATACCTATGATGCGCAAAACAACCGGGTCGTCATCGATGTGGATCGCGCAGCCGCATTCGCAGAGCTTGAGAAACATTACGCCGATATCTTTGCAAACGGCCACAAGGATTACGCAATTCCCCCGGGAGCACTGACGGATGCGGTGAAGCAGCGCAAGCTTGCGGAGTTCTTCTGGTGGAGCGCATGGGCCGCCGGTACGGATCGTCCTGGCACAAATGTGACCTACACCAACAACTGGCCGCACGAGCCACTGATCGCCAACGAGCCGACACCTGGCGCTATTCTCTGGAGCGTAATTAGCATCGTCGGTCTTATCGCGGGGATTGGCGGCATGGTTTGGTGGTATTCCTCGCAGGAGAAAGAACTCGTCAAAGGACCATTTCCATCGCGCGATCCTTTTCTTGGACTTCAGCCCACACCATCGCAGCGCGCCACCATCAAATATTTCCTTGTCGTCGTTATCTTGTGGGGTGTGCAGATTTTGATGGGTGTACTAACCGCACACTATGGCGTGGAGGGACAGGGATTCTACGGATTTCCACTCGACAAGTATCTGCCCTATGCCATCACCCGTACTTGGCACTTACAACTTGCCATCTTCTGGATAGCCACGTCGTGGCTGGCGACCGGACTGTATGTTGGCCCTGCCGTCAGCGGGAGGGAGCCTAAGTATCAACGGCTCGGCGTAAACGTTTTGTTCGTAGCACTAGTGCTTGTGGTTGGCGGTTCTTTGGCTGGCGAGTGGTTGGGTATCCAGCAGAAGCTCGGCAACGAGTGGTTCTGGTTCGGAAGCCAAGGTTTCGAGTACGTCGATCTCGGACGGTTCTGGCAGATACTTCTCTTCATCGGACTCGTGCTCTGGCTCGTGCTCATGGTGCGTGCGTTGAAGCCGGCATTTCAGCACAGCCCTGAAGATCGCTCGCTGTTGTCCATGTTCATGGTTTCAAGCGTTGCAATCCCGCTCTTCTATGCGGCCGGGCTCATGTACGGACAGCGCAGCAACCTGGTCACGGCGGAATACTGGCGCTGGTGGGTGGTTCACCTCTGGGTGGAAGGGTTCTTTGAAGTCTTCGCAACCGTCGTCATTGCATTCCTCTTCACGCGGCTCAAGCTGCTTGAAATTCGCAGCGCAACACGAGCTGTTCTGTTCTCGACAACCATCTTCCTATCAGGCGGCATTATCGGTACATTCCACCATCTGTACTTCGCCGGGTCAGGCCCTGCCGTCATCGCGCTCGGTGCTGTGTTCAGCGCAATGGAAGTTGTGCCGCTGACGTTGATCGGATTCGAAGCGTGGGAAAATCTGCGTCTCGCCAAGCCAACGGAAAAGGCTCCGTGGATTGCCAATTACAAGTGGCCCATCTTCTTCTTCGTCGCCGTCGCCTTTTGGAATCTGGTGGGAGCGGGAATCTTTGGATTCCTCATCAATCCGCCGGTCGCACTCTACTATATGCAGGGCTTGAATCTGACGCCCGTACATGGTCACACAGCACTCTTCGGGGTATACGGAATGCTTGGACTGGGACTGACACTCTTCTGCCTGCGCGTTCTCCAGCCCGCTCGAAAGTGGAAGGAGGGCGTGCTGAAGACTGCATTCTGGTGCATCAACATTGGGCTTACTTTCATGGTGATTCTCAGCATGCTTCCCATCGGCATCATGCAGGCCATGGCATCCATTCAACGGGGTACATGGTATGCGCGGTCAGCAGAATTCCTGCAAACGAATACCATGCAGACTCTGCGCTGGATGCGAGTTCCGGGTGACATACTCTTTGCACTTGGAGCTGCTCTTCTTGGCTGGTTCGTCCTCGGATTGCTTACGGGGCATTCCTACAGCACCAAGGAAATAAGTTCGAAGAAGCCTTCTGAAGAGCTGATCGAGAGCGCGCGTTAACTGAATATGGGCCGAGCTGAGCAGGCAGTATCTCAGCACGGCCCATGTTCACTTTCACTGAAAGGATAGCGACATGTCTCATATGTTTATTCCTGATTTGGCCCAGGAAATCAGCATTCCTGAAAAAGGGATCCTCAGCACGGTGTTACGCAAAGATGACTTTGTCAACATCACGCTGTTCGCTTTCGCAAACGGAGAGGAACTGACAGCGCATTCCGCCCCTACACCAGCAACCCTCTACTTTCTAGAGGGAGAGGCCATAGTGCAGTTAGGTTCTGAAACGGTGCAAGCGCGACAAGGTTCATTCACCTACATGCCGCCAATGCTGCCGCATAGCATTGCTGCAAAGACCGCCACCAAGATGCTTCTCGTGCAGATAAAGATGCAGACAAAGTAGACCAGCCAACGGCGGTAGACTTTTGACGTGCTCTTCCCGGTCAATGCACAGGTCGGCACCCGTCATCTGCAGGAGGCGTCCATGATTCGTATGAAACGTGTCTATGAACCCGCTGAATCGGCAGATGGAGCGCGCTTTCTAGTTGATCGCCTTTGGCCAAGAGGAATCAAGAAGGACGCCTTATCCCTGAAGGCCTGGCTCAAGGACGTGGCGCCGAGCAACGAACTGCGGAACTGGTATCACGCTTCTTCCGACCAATGGAATGAGTTTCGACGTCGCTATTTCGAAGAATTGGAATCGAATCGCGAAACGTGGATGCCACTCGCAGAAGCGGCTCGCAAAGGGGATATTACCCTGCTTTATAGCTCAAAAGAAGCCCTGCACAACAATGCGACAGCTCTCGGTGAATTCTTGGAGGCGAAGGTTTCGAAGACAAAAGTGCGGTGAGCATGTCCTGTTTATGGCATTGTCGGTGCACTCGCCGTTCTCGCCTGCCTTGAAATCCCTCCATACCGTGGAAAGTGAGATACAGCGAATAGCCACACACGACAACTACAGTTTTCATTTGAAGTGCCAGCGGGGCGACGCCGTGTTTGTACCAGGGTTCGCGTTGGACTTCTTTGCTGGATGAATGCGAGGGCATGGTGAGTCCCCTAAGGTGCTTCCATTGTTCGATCCGATTTGAGCCGATCCACGTCTCATCGATCTGCTTCATCGCGTCGGACTTGACTCGGTCTGGTCGGCTCTGCCTGCGAGAAGCCATCTGGTTCTATATAAAATTTGAGCCGATACGCACCAGCTCCAGGGGAGCGCCCCCTTGGCAGCGCATCAAATAGCCAAGCCTGAATTTCCACCAGTAGATGGCCCGCACAAATTCCCCGAGATGCATCGTGAAGGATAAGTCAGGAAGTCTCCCGTTCATCGCGAAGCCATGAGCGAGCGTGTATCTCCTGCGCGAAAGGCGAGCGTTGGCAACTTCCAATAGCGTTGCAGCATGCAGAATCTCAGTTCAAATTCAAAAAGTCCTGCTCGCATTCAACATTCCACTTTCATGTGGCTGAACCGCACTCGGTTCGACACAAGTTCCTCGCCATTTCAGCCATTCCCACTTCAGCCTGCAAAACCCCCACAAATTCCTCACATTTGGAGGCAGGAATGAACACAGAGTCCTCACCAATTCTTGAGCCCGCAATCCTATAAAGTGCATCCGGTCACACTACATCCTCTTCCACAGGCAACCACTCCCCACTCCCAGTCATCGTAACGCTCAAGTGGGCAAGAGAGCTTCGCAATGTCGTTCATAACAATAGCCCAACCCGTGGTTGAGAGTATTTGGGGGAAAATGACAACCGTTTTGCTTGTAGACGATGACCCCATGCAGGCCATCGTACGAAAAGCCGCTTTGGAGCGCCGCTTTAAGCACGTTGTGCGCGCCTCAGATGCAGCCGAGGCGCTGGGTTTGATGGAAAAGCCTCAATTTGCCGATTCCGTTGATCTGGTTATCACCGATCTGAATTTACCTGGATTGAGTGGGCCGGCTTTCGCGAAAGAACTGCATGCACGCGTCCCTTCTATGCCCATTCTCGTGCTAAATACGACTGGAGAATCCCACGCAGCCGATGCCGGCGAGTCCATCCGATTCCTCGATAGACCTTTTCGCGCGGAAGATATCCTCATTGCAGCCACGCAAATGATCTCGCACACCAGCCCCTAGTCCCAACCGCTTTGCGATTAGCTGGGCGGCTATGAGTAGCAAAATATTCAATTCCAATGGAAAGACAGGGCAATCATCAGCATTGAATGCAACGAAGGTGCGCGCTCCTGCGTGCAAGAGGGCAGCTCAATGACAACCCTGAAAACATTCGTACAACTTACCGACCCTGAATAGCGAAGGAGCTGAAAAGCAGAGAGACCCGGTGGAGGGTTTCCACCGGGTCTTCTTGTGTGCGTCGAGCAAAGGTTCTATTTGAGCATGGCTACGACGTTGGCACGGATCTTGGGGTTGCTGGCAGTACCGGTGATGTTGATGGGGATTCCGCGTGCGGTGTTGCCGGTTGCTTTGGGCCGGTTGGGGTGGAGAAATCCGCCGATGTAGTTGCTGACCTGATTCATGGCTTGATTGGCGGCTGAACCGACAGCGTTGTTATTGCTGAGTGTAGCGATCATTTTGAAGTCGAGTGCGCCGGCGGGCGTGACAGAGCCAGTGCCGGTGGCGGTGCCGAGCTGCGGCAGGTTGCCGTAGATGTCATTGAACAGGGTGATTTGAGGCGCGGAGTTAACGGTGGCTTTGAGGGATTGGATCTGCGTGCCGCTGCCGCTCTTGAAGAGATTGAGGCCCTGGATTTTCGAGCCGAGATCAAATCCGGCGAGGGTTGTATTTTCCACGTCAACCGGACCCCGAATCGTGGTGGCGGTTGCTGGGCCCGTGATGGAGAGGTCAGCCGAAAGCGTCCCGCCACGGAGTTGCGAGCCGGACGGGAGTTCGACGCCGAAAGCCGGGAGCAACTGTTGGAGTTGATCGATGGGCATATTGGGAGCTTTCAAGTGGAGATTGAGAATGACGGCCTGGGGCGTGAATTGATAGGTCCCATATGCGTAGGCTGCGGCGGAGCCTGCATTGACGGAAAGGCTGGCGATTTTGCCGTCCTGGCGGGCGAGGTTTTCTGAGACGGAGTAATCGATGTTGACGGTCTGAGTTGTGGGTTTTCCTGTATGCGCGAGCTGAAGCTTATCGGCGCCGATCTTTCCGCTGGAGGTGACGTTGACGCCGTCGGAGGCAATGTCGGAATCGACGCCGAGGACCATGGAGATGCCTTTGTCCTGTTCAATGAGGCCGGCCGCGACCGGATTCAGCCGCTTGAGCGAGAGTTTGGCTTTGAACGGTGTGGCCGCGGCGTTCTTTTGTGCGAAGGGGCCTGCGTTGCCCTTGAGAGAGAGCGTGCCATCGGCTGGAAGTGTTGCGGAGAGTTCGAAGGGGAATGATGCAAGGAAGGAGAAATTCTTTACCGTGAGATCGATGTTGGAGTAAACGAAGGGCTGGCGGACGGCGGGAATTGCTGAGACGGCTGCACTGCCGTTCTTGATGTTGAGCTCGGCGACGGTAAGGTCTGGGATTCCGGTGGATTTTGTCGCGGACTTTGATGGAGAAGCAACGCCGATGGAAGAGAAGTTCCAGAGGCCGTTGGCAGCCTGAATGAGATGAATCGACGGCGAGTCAATGGTGAGGCGCGTGATGTGGACCTGGCGATGGAAGAGAAGCGGACCGACTTCTACACCGATGGCAAGAGTTTTTGCCTGTATGAAGGGGGTGCCGCTGTAGTTTGGATCGTCGGCGATGGAGATGTCATGCGCGTCGAGGCTGCCGGAGAAGAGCGAGAAGCTGAGCTTTCCGAGTGTGACTTTGCGGCCGAGCGCGGAAGAGAGCCTGTTTTCGACGACCGGCCTGAAGGCGTCCGCATGGATGAACAGTGGGACGGCGATGGCAATGAGAAGAATGAGTGCGATTGCGCCCCCGGCGATCTTGATCCAGCGCATTTTCATGCAGGCCTCCAGCAAATACATTGCTTTCCCGCATTTTAGCGTGTTGAGCCAAAAGTTCTGGTTACCGGCTCAGGCGGGTGAGACTTGCAGGCACTGAGGATGCAATCTGTGAGCCACCGGTCAGGCAGCGGAGGGATTCGCTGGTACGGCTGGGAATCGTGTCTCCGCTTTGTTATCGATCTCTGAGTCCTGAACTGTGAACACATGCGCGCATGCGATGCAATAACGCGCATTATTCCAACGTTCGACGGCAGGCCCCCAGACGGCCTGGTTGAATTGGCGCGCCTGATGGAGATTTATGGCAAGCAAGAGTGCAAGAGCGAGAGAACAGGCGAGAAGAAGCAAGATAATGGTGAGGTTGGGAACGGAAGCCAGGACCTCTTCAGTATGGCGGGCCGTGTCGGTCTGGGGATTCCCAGGTTGCCCTTCCGCGGGCAAGGGCAGGCTGTGGAATGCGACGACCGTCGCTATGGGGTGCGAAACGATCATGTGCCGCGTCAAGAGCAGATCGATGGGCCAAGCCAGGAAGATGGATGCCAGGAAAAACGCGAGAATCCGGATTCCGGTATTTCGCCGGGCGGGAGGCCGAAGGGATGCGACCGCCTCCGATAGAAACAGCTCCTGAACGTGGACAGCGCATGAACTCTTGCAACTATCTGTTGCTTCCAGTTGATCGAGTCTGAAGATTTGTGAGCTGGAACAGTGCGGACAGAAATCTTTCACGGCGCCTCCCGGTAACTTCATCGGCAGTGCCGGAACAAAGCTTGAGAAATTTCAATAATGATTTAGGAGATACATTTTGCAGAAGTACCCGTGACCCAAAAGTAGACAGAACGAGTTACGGGTACCCATATCTCTACCAAGGGAGCGGCTGACCAAGGTGGAAGAAACCGCCGGAAGGCCCGTCTTCTGGGAGAGTGGCGAGCGCCGCACTTGTTTTGCCGCCTTCGCTGATTTCCATGGGGGCTTGCTGGCCGCCCATGTCTGTTTTGACCCAGCCGGGATGGGCGGAGTTGACCTTGATGGGGGTGTCGCGGAGCTCGTAGGCGAGGTGCACGGTGAATGCGTTGAGCGCGGTCTTGGATGCGTCATAGGCGAAAGACTTCGCGTGGTAGACCGGGGATTTTGGATTCGCATGCAGGGTGAGTGAACCGAGAATGCTGGACAGGTTTACGATGCGTCCGGCGGGGCTGGCTTTGAGGAGCGGAAGTAAGGTGCGAGTCAATGCGACGACCGCAAAGAAATTGGTCTCAAAGACGCGGCGAAGCGCGGATTCATCAATATTTGTCGTGTGTTCGGGACCATCGCCTGGGAATGGTCCTGCGGCAATGCCTGCGTTGTTGATGAGTATGTCGAGATGGCCAAATTTTTGGCTGATGAAATTAAACGCGGCTTTATGGTCTTCATTTTTGACAATATCAAAGACGAGCATTTCTGCGTCGACTCCCTGGGCCTGGAGTTTTTCAACAGCCAGTTCGCCCTGTTTACTGTCTCGAGAGCCGATGATGACGTGCACGCCGTGTTCTTTCAAGTCAATCGCGGTCTGAAAACCGAGTCCACGATTGCCGCCGGTAATGAATGCGATGCGCTGCTGCATGGAACGAACCTCCAGTGGGATTGGATGGGGGACTCAAGCGGAGGATTCAGAATCCGCTGCAAGAGTACACAAAGACTCACGCCGATTTTCCGAAGTAGCGGCTACATAACTTCCAAGCTATCCTTGTCAGATAAATGTTATTGCCATCGCACCTAAGAACGAGTAATGTGCTGACTGAGGTTCCCCGAGGATGCGCCCGACGGATCTTCCGCAGAAGGACGCAGCGGCTGAACTCAAGCAGGACCGGGCCCAGTTCGCTCACCTTATTCAGGAAGACCTCTTTGAGGTTACTCCTGATGCAATTATTGCCACGGACACTGATGGAGTGATTCGTGCCGTCAACCTGCGTGCCGAGGAATTATTTGGTCACAAACGGTCAGAGTTGATTGGGCAAAGTATCGAGTTGCTTGTTCCACAAAGGTTCCGAGAGAATCATTTCTCCTTTCGCACAACATTCAATGAACGTCCGCAGATGCGGCAGATGGGCGCAGATCTCTTCCTGTTCGGCCAACACAAGAGCGGCCGTGAGATTCCAGTGGACATCATGTTGAAGCCTGTCGCGACGCCCGATGGGCCCATGGTACTGAGCTTTGTGCGCGACGAGACAGAGCGGCGGCGGACTCAGGATAGGAAGCGCCAAGCCGACGAGGAATTGCGTGCGATTGTGAGCAGCGTGAGCAATCATGCTATTTACATGCTGGATTTGGAAGGGCGAGTTCGGACGTGGAATCCAGGGGCCGAGCAGTTGAAGGGGTATACGGCAGAGGAAATCATAGGCGAGAATTTTGCAAAGTTCTTTACCGCCGAAGAGGTTGAGCGGGGTAAGCCAACTGAGTTATTGCGTATTGCCAGTGAGTGTGGACGGCTGGAACTGGAAGCGTGGCGGGTAAGAAAGAACGGAGAGCGTTTTTGGGCGAATGTGGTCTTGACCGCCATTCACGACAAAGAGGGCAGGGTTTGCGGATTCTCCAAGGTAGTGCGAGATTTTACGGATAAGAAAAGGGCATCAGACTCGTTACTTCTGCAACTGAGCAGCGTATTGCTGGCGAGCCGGGAACTGGATGCGCTGCTGGAAGCCATATCCGCCAGTTTGCGTGACCTTATACCGCACGATTGCGCGACGTTGGGAATGCTGGATGATACCGGACAGAAGATGCGCGTGCATTTCTTTGGAATGGATGGCGATGCCTTACGGCGAGGCGATTTGGTGAATGACCTGAGGGGGACACCAGCAGAAGAGGCGTACCGTACCGGAGTGCCAATCCTGATACAAGATCTGAACGTATCCAAGTTCCGAGAAGGATCGCTGGAACACCTGACTTCGATCGGCATGCATTCGGCTTGTTGCGTGCCATTGTTTCACCTGGGAACCCCGCTTGGGACACTTGCGATTGCCAGCCGCAGGATAAAGGCATTTACGACCCAGGATACCCAAATGTTGATGGAGATTGGACGGCAATTTTCTGTTGCGGTTTTCAACGCGAAGCAGTTGAAGAAACTTGAAGACGCGAGAGAGAAACTGGGCCAGCAGAAGCGCTATCTGGAAGAAGAGATTAACCTGCAGAATCAGTTTGAAGACATAGTGGGCGAGAGCACGGGGTTGCGGAGCGTGCTGCAGAAGATCGAGACGGTGGCGCCAACAGATGCGACGGTTTTGATCGAAGGCGAAACGGGAACAGGTAAGGAGCTGCTTGCGCGTGCCATACACCGCCTGAGCAAGAGAAAGCGAGCCACATTTGTGAAGTTGAATTGTGCCGCAATACCTTCAGGACTGATTGAGAGTGAACTTTTCGGCCATGAAAAAGGTGCTTTTACCGGGGCAATTCAACGGAAGATAGGCAAGCTGGAACTGGCGAACGAGGGGACGCTTTTTCTGGACGAGATTGGAGAGCTTCCGCTAGAGTTGCAGCCAAAGCTTCTGCGAGCACTGCAAGAGAAGGAAATCGAGCGGCTGGGGTCGAACCAGACGATTCCGTTGAATGTTCGGCTGGTGGCGGCGACAAATCGCAATCTGGAGCGGATGGTTGGAGAGGGGAAATTTCGCAGTGACCTGTACTACCGGTTGAAGGTATTTCCGATATACGCACCGCCATTGCGCGAGCGGGCAAGCGACATTCCGGGGCTAGTGCGACACTTTGTGACCATGCACAGCCGCAGTATCGGTAAGAAAATTGAAGCGATACCGGATGATGTGATGCGGGCGTTGGAGAAGAGCAAGTGGCCGGGGAATATTCGAGAACTGGAGAACTTTATAGAGCGTGCTGTTATTCTGACTCGGGGAAGCACGCTTCAGGTTCCCGTGGCAGAACTCCGCTGTGACAGCGATTTGGTCGACGGACTGGTTGACTCGCTTGAAACTGCCGAGCGCGAGCATATTGTGAATGTGTTACGGGAGACAGACGGGCAAGTGGGCGGCAAGGACGGCGCCGCTGCACGACTGGGACTGAAACGGACGACGCTCCACTCAAAGATGAATAAGTTGAGGATAAGAAAGAGTGACTACATGTCGTCACAGTGACGATATGTAGTCAGCGTATTTCGGCACGGGCGAAACGAGAAAGCTAAAGCGCGATTCCTAAATGCTGTAAATATCTATAAAACAAAGACATAACCAAATCTCTTCCGGCAAATACGTTTGGCATCGATCTTGCACAAGAGTGTGTAGCGCAAGGTGAAGCTACCATGCTGAAGATTTCGACTCATCAAACACGAGACAAGGTAACTCTGAAGCTAGATGGACGACTTGCCGGTCCGTGGGTTGACGAACTCGAAAGAGTCTGGACACAGGAACTTCTACCGCAGCGTTCAAAGCAGCACTTTTTGGATGTCCACGAGTTAATTTTTGCGAATGTAGAGGGAGTCAAGCTGCTGAAGAAGATTTACATGGAGTCGCAAGCAGTCATACTTGCTGCAACTCCGCTCAGTCAGGCTCTATCGGATGAAATAAAGGGGAAGGTGAAGGATTCTGGTGGAAAGGCGTAATGGAGGATTGAATGTCATTCAGGGGTTCAGGCATCAATAAGACGACCAATAGGTCTAAAGTAACAGATTTCCAGAGGCGGGAAGTGTTCGCGAATCTGTCTCCAGAAGCAGCCAGAGACCTTGTATCTTTGGAGGCGCCACTCTTTTACCCGTCGCATGCGACAGTTTTTGCGGAAAACGAAGAAGCTCGTGGAGTATTTGTTGTTGTACAGGGTGAAGTAAAGCTTTCCATCAACTCTCCAGATGGAAAGCGGCTGAGTTTGCATCTTGCGAGGAAGGGCGAAGTTCTTGGGCTTTCATCGGCGCTTTCCGGATGCCCCTATGAGATGACGGCGGAGACTTTGTATCCGTCACGGATTGCGCCTATCAGCAGAGCGGATCTTCTTCGCTTTATGGTGCGACACCCGGAACTGCACAAGTCACTGATGGTGGAACTGAGCCGGCAGTATGGTCTGGCGTGTGAACAGTTGCGGACACTGGGACTTGCCACATCGGCACCGGAACGCCTTGCCCGGTTGTTGCTGTCGTGGAGCGAGCATGGTGAGCACTCGACCCTGGGAGTGTGTCTGCGGTTTTCCATGACGCATGAGGAAGTGGGCGAGTTTATTGGAGCGTCACGAGAGACGGTTACTCGGACGTTGGCGAGCTTCAAGAGTCAAAAGCTGGTGATGTGCAATGGCTCAACGCTGACGATTCCGAATAAGGCAGCCCTTGCAGCATATGCGGGTTGCTATTGAGAGGACGGAAGGGGTTCCGTTCCGCGCGAATGGATTGCGGGCGACTGGGGAAATCGGCCGGCGATCCATTCGACGCGTTTAGCGAGTCAGGCGTTTCCATTCGGAGACGAGATTGGCGGCAGCCTCAGGCCAGTTGGGCCAATTGAATTTGAAACCGGCGTCGAGAAGGCGGCCAGGAACGACGCAACGACTTTTCAGAACGAGTTCAGATTCGGTGCGGAATAGGAACGCGGCGAGTTCGAGCATGGGGGCGGGTGCCGGAAAGCCATTCGGCACCTGCCACGCGTCGCGAAATCCAGCCATGAAGTCGCGATTGGCGAGCGGATTGGGAGCAGCGAGATTGACAGGGCCGTCGACCTCATGGTGCGCGATGAGAAAGTCGATGGCGCGGAGAAAATCTTCCGCGTGAATCCAAGAGACAAACTGATGACCGTTACCCTGGGTTCCGCCGAGGCCAGCGCGGATGAGGTAAGACAAAACCGCGAAGGCACCGCCTGGTTCCGGAGCGAAGAGGATGGCCGTGCGCAGGGCGATTTTGCGCGTATTTGGCGTTTGCGCGCTGAAGAATGCCTGTTCCCAATCGCGCACGACGCCGACGGAGAAGTTCCAACTTTTAGGAACTTGTCGGCGGTGGTTGAGTGCCTCGTTGCCGCCAAACTCACCAGTAGCTTCGTCCATTTCGCGGTCGAGGGAGTGTCTGTAGATGGTAGCGGTGGAGGAATTGAGCCAGACGGCAGGTGGATTTTCAAGTGAGGCGATGACGCGGCCGAGCAGTTCGGTAGAGCGAATGCGAGAGTCGTAGATTTCGCGGCGATGACGCGCAGTGTAACGGCAGTTGACGCTGCAGCCAGCGAGATTGATGCAGACATCTGCGCCGTTGAGGTGTTCGACCCATGAGCCTGGCGTGAGGCCATCCCAGTGAACCGTTTGCCAGTTGGCAGTGTAGGGTCCACGCGTAAGAACAGTGACAATATGGCCGGACTGCTGGAGGTGGCGAGCGAGCAGCCTGCCCATATGGCCGCTTCCTCCAGGAATGACAATGCGCAAAGGGCGCTGCGTTATTTGCGCGTGGTCCACGCTTCAGCGTACTACGAGGGATTGACGGGTGGAGGGGGCGGAGGCGGTGGTGGATAGCCGGCTGGGTAATACATGCGCCGCTCTCGCCAATTGCGGAAGAAAGTGACGATGAGCCAGATGAAGCCGACCAAAAGTCCGAGGGGAATCAGCAGGAGCCAGGCCGGCTCAATCACGCGATTGCCTGTAATGGTGGCGGAGTTAGCGGCGTGCAAATCGCCGAAGAAGAGCACCATGTCATTACCGACAGAGGCATTGTCACCGAGATGGACATCGCCGAAAAAGTGAACGAGGTCGTGAGAGATCGAGGCGTTGGAGTCGACGCGCACGTCGCCAAAGAAGTTCACGACATCGTGATTGGCGAGCTGATGGACATGAATATCTCCGAAGAAGACGACGACGTCGTGATCAATGGGGCCTTGCGCATCGACGCTGCAGAAGAAGCAGACTGCGTCGTGCACAGAAGAGTTGGCCGGGACCAGGATCTGGCTGCCGAACTGCACGACATCTTTGTCAGCGCGCGCGGGAATGGCGGCGAGTGCAAGAAGGGCTGCTGCGACGAAGATGGATGGAAATCGAGAGAAGGACATGGTGCCTCCGAGTGAGTTACGCAGGAGACGTGGAAAAGGTTCCAAGATCACTTTCGAAGCTCGATGGAAATGATCTGACCGTCCACCGATTTGTCGGAACTCTCAGCATAGCCTACGCGCGCCCGCATGCCCTGCATATCTTTGCATGGCTGTAAATCTCCTTGCGGAGTGTAGTTTAGAGCCGAAACCTGAAGCTGATAGTAGTTGTTTATGTAAAGCTTGACTGCTTTTGCTTTTGTGGCGACGGTGAGCTCAAGAACAGCGGGATAGCCGCATTTGACGGATTGGATGACCCCATCGGCAACGTGCTTGGGACCTGTGGCGGGCTCGTTGGGGTGCTTCATATCGGCTGGTGTTTCAGGGGCCGGCATTGTAATGATTGTTCCCGCCTGGACTTGCTGCCCTTGAGGAGGAGTGATGGGCTTTTGTTTGGCAATATCCGTCATGGTTTTAAGTTGGTGGATACTGGCATTCAGGGCATTGCGGTCGCGGGGACTATGCGCGTAGGTCTGCGCTTCCGTAAGAAATTTGCGAGCATCGCCGAGGTCGCTTGTCGACATGTAAAGTTCGGCGAGATTGACATATGAAAGCACATAGCGTGGATTGAGCCGGATGGACTCCTGCAGATCGGTCTGCGCTATTTTCTTCGCGCTCTGGTCTACGCTTTGGAAGTTCTGCATTGCCGCCATTGACCAGGCGAAGAAGTTGTCGGTGTGGAGCTGGACTGCATTGCCGTATTCGCGCATTGCGGCCTCGCGGTTGCCTTTCCGAAAAGCGGAGTAGGCCAGGGCCTCATGGGCGGTCGCATTGTTTGAGTCCTCCTTCAGGACTGCATTGGCCATGTTGTCAGCGTCATCGAATCTGCCAACGTGCGCCAGCTCATCGGCCCGAGACGCATCGACTTCAGGCTGCGAGAGCGAACGGACATTGAATTTGGAATCGTCAATGGCTGCGGCAGCGCTGTTTAAGACAAATTGCTTGTAGCTGGAGTTGTGGATGTAGTCCTCGAGCGCACTCTGGAGCTTTTTCAAATTGCCGAAGCACTCTTCGGCGGCCTGCACGGGGTCTTCGTGACGCGCCATGTGCCGCATGTAGTCGGTGACGAAATCCTTGTTGGATATCTTTCCGGTAATCATCAGATAGTGAGTAAGCGCCCATGATTCGGCATAGAAGATGTTGCCCTTGTTCTCTTCATGGTAGTAATGGGAATTCTGGTCGAAACGGAAGAGGTCTGCCAGAGGAATGAGATTGTTCTGGCGAAGGAACAGAATGTCATTCACGCTGGCTTCACCTAACTGAACGTCTTTCTGGCGAATGTCTGTGTTCTGAAAGAATTCCGCCATGCCTTCAAAAAGCCAAAGCGGCATCTCCTGTTCTTCGTCGCGGAACTGCAGATGCGTGTACTCGTGAAAGACGGTAGCGTAGGGGTGATCGGTGTCCGTGTCGGTGCGGAGAAGGATATAGTCCCTATCACTGGAGTTGGCGAAATAGCCCGCAAGGTCGAGAGTGCCTTTGGCGAGATACGCTTCAGGCTCAAACTCGCGGAACTGCTTCTTGTTTTTCAAGGCAATTACGAAGAGAGGCTCGACGGGGTCGACTTCAACCTTTGGGAAAAGTGTCTGAAACATCCAGCGGAGGCGCTCGAACTGGTCGCCAATCTGGCGGGTCTTCTTTTCTCCGACGTCCGAGTAGATCGTGAAATGGCCGGTTTTTAGTTCGATCCATTGATCAGGAGCGGCATGGGCCACACCGGAGAGAGTGGCAAGCAGGAGAACAAGGCAGGCGCAACGATTGAACATGGGTGCCGGGATTGTAGCAAAAAGGAGAATTCAAAAGCACGAGCTTAGTCGGCAACGTAAGAACGGCCCACATGAAGATGCGGGCCGCGAAATAGGTAGACAGCAAGAGGGCTGTTAGAACTCCAGGCGCATGCCAAGCTGGATGCGGCGTGGCGAGTGGACAGAAGTGGTGTCACCGAAGGTGGGTGATGTGGCTACGTGATCGATGCCGTCGGAATTCTGGTGGTTTAGAAGATTGAATGCGCCGGCATTGAAACCGATGCGTGGCGCGTCTTCGTGCTTGTTGCCCGTGAACGCAAATTCGTGTCCCCAACGCAGGTCCATATCGACATAGGAGGGGTTGGTTTCAGAGTTGCGCGCAACTCCGTTGGGGCGAGCGTTGAAGAGACCGTCGCCGTAAGGGTCAGTGCCGGTGACGACGGTCCAGGGACGGCCGGAGTTGGCGAAGACCCCGGCGGAGATGTTGAAGAGGCTCTCCGGATTAATCATGGCGTACAGGCCGAGACGCTGGCGGCGATCCCAGTTGGCGTTGGACCACTCGTCATTAGGCGCGTACTGGTTCTGCGGGAACCAGCCAATGCCGCCGGTATTGGACGCGTAATGGGACCAGGTGTAGCGGCCGAAGCCCGTGAAGTACTTGTTGAAGCGGCCGCGGTAGGAGATGTCGAGGCCGTTGCCTTCAAAGAAAGAGGCGGTCTGCATCTGGCGGAT
Organism: Acidobacteriota bacterium; assembly: GCA_028876335.1. Taxonomy (GTDB): domain Bacteria; phylum Acidobacteriota; class Terriglobia; order Terriglobales; family Acidobacteriaceae; genus Telmatobacter. The sequence continues at coordinate 18,834 of JAGWSG010000120.1, read as the reverse complement.
CATGCCGAAGTTGGGATTGGGGCGCACAGTGTAGCCGGACTGTGGCGTGGGTGCGTTGATGTCGACGGAGCGGAACTCGTGAATGCCACGCGCTGAGTAAACACTGATGACGGCAGTGGCGCGTTCACCGAGTGCGCGCTCGATAGAGAGGCCGTATTGCATCTGGTAAGGCAGTGCAGCGCTGGGCGAAAGCTGGGCGAGATTCGGCGGCTGGTCCGAAAGCTGCTGGCAATCGGTAATGGGAACGCAGCCGGTGCTGGGCTCAGTGGCCGGACCGAGCGAGAACTGGATGGAGCGGCGTCGCGCGTTCTCATATCGGACGAGGTCAAGCATGGGCCATAAGCCAAAGCGATCGTAATAAATGCCGCCACCGCCACGGACGACTACCTTGGCGTCCCTATCGAGAACCCAGGCGAAGGAGACGCGGGGCGAGAAGCCGAGTCGCTTTTCGGCGAGGAAGTTCTGCCAGTCATAACGGATGCCGGGTGTGATGGAGAAGACATCAGAGATCTTCCACTGATCCTGAATGAATGCGCCCATCTCCTGCTGGTGATAGATGAAGTGGACGTCGCCGGTGTTCTGGGTGAAGTTGGATGGCTTGTTATTGAGGTAGTTGTCGAGTGCAGTTTGTTGTATGGTGCCGTCGGTTGCGACGGTGGGTCCGAAGGTGTAGGAACCGAGTGAATTGGTGTTGTCGTCATAGGCACGGCGGCTGAGATGCGGAATTCCGATGCCTGCCTGGATGAGATGTTTGCCGTGTGTCCAGGTTACGCGATCGAAGATGCGCAGATTGTACTCGGTGGAGTTGTAGTCACTTTGCGCAGAGCCGCCGGAGAAATATCCGGAGACTGAGACGTGCGGAGCTTCCACATTGTTGGAGTGGCTATGCTGGTCGTGTTCGCCAATGACGGCCAGCTGATTAAGAAAGATGGGTGAGGGCGCTGAGTCGAAGTGCAGCGTGACGTCGTCTTCGTGATAGTAGGAGCCGAATCCCGCGTCGGCGATGGTCTGTCCGCCGATGCCTTGATTGGTGCCGTGCCAGTCCTGATAGCTGTACTGGGCGTAACCGGAGTTTGCATCACTGAACTTGTGGGCAGCACGAATGCTGTACTCGGTGTTGCGCGTAGGCGAGGGGACGTTTGCCTGGAGATTGCCCGAGGGATTGTCTGGCGTTGGCGCTACATTGGCGTCGACTACGGAGTTGCTATCTTCCTCCGCGCGGTTGAAGCTGACGAGGAAGCTGCTGTCATGCGCGAAGAAGATTGGGCCGGTGAAGTTGCCCTCGTAAATGCGCCGTTGCTCAAAAGGCTTTGAAGGGGCGAGCGCGTTCTGCGCGTTGAGGGCGGAGTCGCGGAAATAGAAGTTGAACTGGCCGTGATAGTGATTCGCTGCGGACTTGGTGACGATTTCCATTTGACCGCGGCCGGGCCAGTAGTAGCGTGCGGAGTATGGGTCCTGATTGATACGGACTTCCTGCACGGCGGAGGCGGAGACTGTGGCGCGATTTGCTTCGGCTCCGTCGACGATGAGGCCGGAGCCACCGGTGCCCGTGGCGCTATCGTCGAGGAAGGCGCTCATGGCGGTGGCATAGTCGTTGTCGAAGATGGGGAGTTTCTTGAGGTCTTGAGTGGTGAGGACGTTGGAGTCGTGATTGTCGTCTGTGGCGGTGAGGTCTTCACTGGTCTCAGAGTTGACGTGAACATTCGTGGCGAGAGCTGCGATGGGAAGGACGATGTGGAGCGGCGTGCCGAGGGGACGCACTTTAATGGCGGCAACTGAATTCGCTGAAGCGAGCGTGATGGGACGTTTGACTGTCTGGAAGCCCGGCAGGGAGACGACGAGAGTGAAGTTACCGCTATGCGGAGCGGTGAGCTGGAAGCTACCATCGCCGCCGGAATGAACTGTTGTGGCTACGGCGCCGTTGGAATCGACAAGGTCGACCTGAGCTCCGGGAATGATGGCGCCGGTGGGATCAGCGACGACTCCCTGAACTGAAGGACCGGAGATTGCAGCGTTGGGCGCTGCCTCATTTGAGGAAGCGATGGCAGCCACAGGAGACGACAGAACCAGGAGCAGAACAAGTAAGCGCATGAAGACAAATCTCCGAGACGCCGCCAAAGCAGCGCCGGCTTAAGAATGATTGTGCAATTGAGAAGAAAGCAGGAAGACCTGGCTCACGAAAGGCTTTAGTCACTTGCCGAGAGACTATTGCGAGCTTTTTACCGCAGCCGCGTTTCGGGTGACTAACTCATGGAGCTTAAGTGAAGCGGTCTTTCTGTTTGCTTTCTCCTCTTGTTCAAAAACGAATACCGACTTTTGTCGGACTCAGCGCGGCAATCCAGCCGGAGGGTGAGTCGACGAGGATGTCGGGCGGATGGTCATTGAGCGATTCAGGCTGAAGTCCGAAGGTGCATCCGATGCACCAGGCACCGGCATTGCGTGCGGTCTGCACGTCCACCTGGCTATCACCAATCATGACGGTTTCTTCCGGCGTGGCGTTGGCTTCCGCCATGATGGCGAGCATGCCTTCCGGATCGGGCTTCTTGGTGGCGAAGCTGTTACCGCCATAAATGTTGATGAAGTATGGAGCGAGGCCGAGTCCCTGGCAGATGGCGCGGGCTGGTTTAACGGGCTTGTTGGTGAGCACCGCCATGGCGCGCTCGGCAATGCCGGGCTCATCGTGCATGGTGCGCAGAGCCGCAAGAGACTCGAGAACTCCGTCGTAGGCGCGTGTGAAGTCAAGATTGTGTTCGCGGTAGTAGTCGAGGAAGTACGCGTAGGCATCCTGCAATTTGTTTTCGTCAGGGATGCCGCCATCAGACTCAAATGAACGGCGCACGAGCATCATGGCGCCATTGCCGATGTAGCTGGCGATGGTGACGTCATCGAGTATGGGGCGGCCGAAGTGCGTGAGCGTGGAGTTGACGCTGTTGCACAGGTCTTGTGCCGAGTCGATGAGTGTGCCGTCCAGGTCAAAGACCAGCAGCTTCAAAGATTCCACGGGGATGGACCGCAGGATGCGGAGCATGGATGTAGTGTAACGTTTCCATCGCTTAGATGCGAAGAGCCTAGAGTTAGAGCTAGTCGAAGTAGTTTGTCGTCTCCAGATGAAGCGAGAGTTGATGCGTCGCAGTGGGCACATCAACTCTGAAAGGCGTTAGTGGCAGGCGCTATTACCGGCACTCGGTATTGCGAAGAATGTAATGGATGCGGGTACGAGTGTGATGTTGCCGGATTTTTGGGCAACTCCCCCGATGTTTGGCAGATTCCCGTCTGTAGTGAGCTTGAGTTCCGTGCCGTTGAGAAGCGAGGTGGTGGATTCCAGATTCGGTGAAGTGAGCGTATAGCGCGAGGATTTTTTGGGAAGCTTGATCTGCGCAGACTGCGTCCGGCTTGCGTTGATGGCGAGCACAGTGACGCCACCGGGCGTTCCGCGCAGACATTGCGCGTAGATATGGAGATCGGGTGAGGGCGATGCGCCGGGGTCGAGCACAGTGGTTCCCATTAGACGACGCCAAAGGAGTGCAGCCCAGTAGTCAGGACGCGGCGCAAGCGTGGACTCGTCGATGAAGGCGTAGTCGCTTGCGTCGAGCGTGTTATGCATGACGACCTGTACGTTCTTCTGCGCGAGCGCGCCGAGCTGGTTGAGGTAGCGGAAGGCGTCAATGAATTTGGAGGCCCATGGATCGCCACCACATGCGGCTTCGCCGGTTTCTGTGAGCCAGAGGGGCTTGCCGGGGGTGAACTCGTCACGGAGTTTGGCGTAGAAGGCTTCATCGCGCAAGGTGCGATTGAGCCATTCACTGCTGAGAGCGGTGGCGGGCGAAGAGCCCATCTTGCCGGTTGGGTCGCAACGGCGAGAGACGCCACCGTAGAAGTGGTAGGAGAATGCGTCGATTCCAGGGCCCTCATCGCGAAGAAGGTCGGCGCTTGCGAGGGATTTGAGGCCGGGCATTCCGTGCGTAAGGCCTGGCTCGCCTACCGCGCTGGGGCCGAGGATTTTGACGGATGGCGCGTCTTTCTGCATGAAGGCGACGAATGCCTTAAAGTCGCGACCGTAGTCTGCCGCGCTATAGCCTTTAGGCGCGCCGCCCATGGAGGCGAAAGTGGGCTCGTTGAACATTTCTGCAGCGGCAACGGTGCCGCCGATGCTTTTCGTATAGTCGAGGATCTTCTTGGCTTCGGAGGGAGTCCAAACTCCCTCGGCATTGCGGACGCCGGGGCTGATGGCGAAGGAAGTGACGAGCTCGGCATCGGCCGCTTTGGCAAAGTCGACGACACCCTTCCATTCGGCACGGGTGAGGACGCCGTTGAAACCGGCGGGTGGTTTTTCCGGTGCGGGGCCGTCGCTGTCATCAAACCATGTGGAGTTGGCCCAGGTGCCGCTGACTCGGATATAAGCCGGGCCGAGTGCTGCGGCGAGCTTGCGAAGCTGCGGGTTCGCGAAATCCACGGGAGGACGATAGCGGTAGAGCGATGCGGGCATGCCTCCGGGTGTGGGCTGCTCTGTGTCAGCAGGAGCGTCTGCCTGCGCCTTATAAGGCGCCCAGAATCGGCCGCCGGTGACTTCAATCATTTCGACGTTGTAGGACTGGAAGCGATCACTGACGTGAGCAATTGCAGGCATGGACTTGGGCTGGAGTTTTGCAGTTTGCGCAGAGAGCGAGAGCGCGGTGCCGGCGACTGCCAAGGTGAGAGCGGCGGGGATTGAGAGATAGCGGCTGAGAAAAAATGAGTGCTGCAGCATGGCGAACACGTTAGGCGGTGAGGCTCATGGTGCGCAAGTGGGTCCTTCGCTGATGGCCCGGGACGCCGTCTGGTGGACGGCATCCCCGGGGGGAATTGCTGAGTTGACTAATGCGATGGTGCAGCAACCTGCTCAATAGAGTTGAGTTTTTCGAGCACTTCCGGTGTGAGCTGAAGGGACACTGAGGCAATATTTTCACGCAAGTGACTGAGCGAGGATGTGCCGGGGATGAGCAGGATATTGGGCGAGCGTTGCAGCAGCCATGCGAGCGCGACCTGCATGGGAGTCGCACCGAGCGATGCCGCAACTTCATTGAGAGTGGACGATTGGAGCGGCGAAAATCCGCCGAGGGGGAAGTAGGGTACATAGGCAATCGCCTGGGCAGCGAGCGTGTCGATGAATGCGTCGTCGTCGCGATGAGCAAGGTTATAGAAGTTCTGAATACAGACAATCTCGGTCATGGTCTGGGCTTCAGTGAGTTGTTCAGGGCTCACGGTGCTGAGGCCGATGTTTCTCACGAGGCCCCTATTCTTGAGATCGATAAGCGCAGAGAGGGGTTCAGCGATGGATCCGGGAATCGGCGCAGCCATGCCACCTACGCGGAGATTCACAATATCGATGGCTTCAAGACCGAGGTTGCGCAAATTGTCCTCGACTCCGGTGACGATGTCCTTGGGAGTGCGCGCGGGAATCCACGAACCGTCTGCGCCACGGCGGGCGCCGACTTTAGAGACGATAACGAGTTTGTCAGGATACGGATGGAGCGCACGACGGATGAGTTGGTTGGTTATGTGAGGGCCGTAGAAGTCACTCGTGTCAATGTGATTGATACCGGAGGCGACAGCTTCACGCAGGACAGCAAGCGCCTGATCGACGTCGCGGGGCGGTCCCCAGACACGTTTTTCTCCGTCTGAGCCGGCGAGTTGCATGGCTCCGTATCCCATGCGATTGACCTGAAGCGAGGTACCGGGGAATGTGAAAGTGCCCGCGGATGAAAGGTTTGTCATGCTTGTCTCACTTTTCCAAAATTGAGAAATCGCTCTTACAAGTCATTAGATGAAGGAATCTTCAGGTTTGGAGCTGGCATTTGCCAAGAATGACTCCATTCACGACAGGCCCGAGCCAATTGGCTCGCATAGCGGTCCGCGGCAATGGTGAGCGCAATTGCGGACGCGGAGAAATTGTCTGGGTGACTTTGGGAAGAGTGAGATATAGTGCAGGGAATCAAGCGCGGATGAAAGCGCGGAGAAAAAAGGCAGGCGGGGCCTTCCCATGGAGCCATTCAAGACCCCGCCTGAGGAACAAACTTTTTGGACGGCCTGCCGAGCGCGGGCCGTTTTCCCTTACTCGATACTCACGTCGCCGGAGCCGGTTTCAATGCGCACGGTGGGGCCACCGCCTCCGACCTTGCCTGTCACGTGGTGACGACTTACGGAACCGTCCATGAGCATTTCGCGTTTGGTGTGCACGGTGCCTGAGCCGGTGGACGCATCGAGCGTGAAACTGGAATTACCGGAAAAGAACTGAACGTTGCCCGAGCCGGTTTCAATCTTCCAGTTGCTGGTTGGTGCTCCGGTAACTTTGATATTGCCTGAGCCGGTACCTGCCCGTAGGCCACCGTTGATGCCGCTCAGTACGATGCTGCCTGATCCAGTCTGTACCTTGTAGTCGCCTGTACCTGCGCCATCGATATAGATGTCACCCGAACCCGTGTTGGCGACGAAGCCGTCGGAAAGTCCTGTGGCGTGAATGTTGCCCGAACCGGTGGAGAGTTTGGAGTTGGCGCCAACGCCTTCGTCTTTGATATCGCCAGAGCCGGAACTTGCATCGAGGAAGGAATCGGCGGGAGCCTGAATCTCGTAGTCGATGCTGATGTTGCGGTAGTTCTCGTGCCGGTGGCCGATGCGAATGATGTTGCCGGTCTGCTCAATCGGTGGATTGGCGGCAATCTCGCGAACACGGGCTTCGTTGGATCCCCAGGAGGAGTGGACTCTACCGAAGATGTGAACCTGATTGCCGGTGCCGCGCGTGATGTGGACGTTGCCGGAGCCGGTGGCAACAGAGAGATCGACGCGGCCGTTCACGGATAGATTGCGTTCGAAGGTAGCTTCAGATGCGAGTGCCGGAAGTGCGATGGCTGTTATGGCCAGTAGTACGAGTGCAAGCTTTCTCATGGTGTTCCTCTTCAAAGTGGTGCGTTGGGGTGAAGTTGATGATGGAACATGCGTCTGCGCTACTGTGTGTAGCACTTGCGAGGCCAAAGTCCGGACTCCTTGTGAAATCGTTAAACCCTGCATCATCAATCACCTTGCAACTTTATGGCACTTCTCTAATCTGGCGGACTGTTCGGAATCGAACAAAACTGTGCGAGGCCGAACAGTTTGCCGTTTTCAGCTCGTGAGCGCCGTTTCGATGTGCAAATTTTTTACTGTTGCAGAACGACATCCTGGCCTTCCTTCAGGCCACTGACAATTTCTGTAACGGAGCCATTCGAGAGTCCGACCTGGACGGGAATTCGGCGTGTGCCCTCCTTTTGCTTCGGATCGGGAATATCGACGAATGCTTCTTTTTTGTTGTTGTACGTGACTGCGTTCTCCGGTACGGTGAGCACGTTCTTGTGTTCGTCGAGCAGGATTTCCGCGTTGGCAGTCATGTTGGCTTTGAGTTCGCCACCAGGGTTGTTGATGGAGACGCGCACTTCAAATGTGGTGACGTTGTCCTTTTCCACACCCATGGGAGATATTTTTGTGACTTTGCCATAGAAGATGCGGTTGCGGAAGCTTTCGACTTTGATGCGCGCCGGCTGATTCATATAGACGTGCGCAATGTCGGCTTCATCGACTTTGCCGTCGACGTAAACCTGCGAAGTGTCACCTTCGGTCATAATGAGCGTGGCGGTGGAGCCAAGGATAAGGATGGAACTGACGGCGTCTCCGATTTCGACGTCGCGCGAGAGGATGACTCCGTCCATGGGCGCGACGATGGTGGTGTAGCTGAGCTGCTCCTGCAACTGCGCAAGGCTGGCTTTGCTCTGCTGGACCTGGGCGCGAGCCTGCTTCAGCTTTGCGGAGTCAACAAGCACCTGGGCTTTTGCCGACTCACTGCGGGTCAGGGCCGCGAGGTACTCTCTGTTGGCATCATCAAAGGCCTGCTGGCTTACGATTCCGTCGGCAAGCATCTTTCTGTTGCGGTCGACGGTGACCTTATACATGGGGAGGTCAGGCGCGGCGGCGTTGACCTTGTCCTGCTCAATGTTGGCCTGAAAAGTGGAGACATTTGCTTCCGCGGCGGCGAGCTGCGCTTTTTGTGCATCGACCTGGGCGAGAATTTCCTGCTGGTCGAGCTGTGCGAGAGGTTGGCCCTTCTTCACGCGATTGTTGATGTCGGCATAGAGCTTCTCCACAATGCCGGAGGCTTTGGACTTGACCTCGACTTTGGTGATGGGCTGGATTTTGCCGGTCGCAATGACGGACCGGGCCACATCACCGCGCTTAACCTGGGCAATGCGGTTGGGATCGATGGTAGTTCCCTTGACGAGATGAGCAAGTGCTGCTGCCGCAATGGCGATGAGGAGCACAGCGACAGCCCCCGTCCAGATCCAAAACCGTTTGCTTTTGCGTGCGCGTGCCACAAATCCCCCGAAGCGATTAAGAAGAGCCAGTGCTCTTGTTGATGGTATTGAGTGTCGGCCGAAGAAGTTCCACATGTGAGACGTGCGGACGACTACGATCGGCAGCAGAAAAATCCGTGTCCCGATCAGATACGCATAGAATTGTGGCGCGGTTCCAGTTCTCGCGTTAATTTTGTGAGATTGTCCAAGAGCGAATCATGAGGTGAAACGGATGGGTGAAGGCACCCGCCGAGTGCTATGCTCACAGCGAGATGCACGGACTTGCCCTGCTTGAAATTGTCGCGGTGGCACTGCTGATTCTGGCGAACGGCTTTTTTGTGGCGGCGGAGTTCGCCCTGGTGAGCGTGCGTGACACGCGGATACAACAGATGATTGCATCTGGGGTGCCCGGCGCGCGTGCAGTGCGGCGGCTGCAACTGCAATTGGATGACTTTTTACCGGCCGTCCAACTGGGCGTAACGCTGTGCTCACTGGCGTTGGGCTGGCTGGGTGAGCCGCTGGTGGCGGGAATCTTCCTGAGCTGGTTCAGTGCTGTGCCCGCCTTTACGCAATATGCACATATATATGCGCACGCGGCTGCGATTGCTTCGGTGGTGCTTGGATTCTCTTTCATCACCTACGCGGAAGTGTTGTTTGGCGAACTTGTACCAAAAGCACTGACACTTCGACGGCCGGAAGCGCTGGCGGTTGCGGTGGCCCCACCGATGCTCCTGTTTATGACTGTGGCACGACCGGCGGTGCGGTTTCTGCGTAATTCCGCATCTCTGGTGTTGCGGGGTTTTGATACGAAGCTGGCGGAGCGCTCCGCAGTGCACTCAACCGAAGAGTTGAAACTGATTGCTACTGCGGCGCGCCGCACCGGTGTGCTGCCCAAGCTGCAAGAGACGCTTGTGCATCGCACCCTAGAGCTGGATGACGTGCCAGTGCGCGAGATTATGACGCCGCGGCAGAAGATTTTTTCTCTGCCGTCGAATATGCCGGTGGAAGAGGCGAGCGCGCAGGTGATCGAACACATGCACTCACGAGTTCCGGTCTATGACAACACGCGTGGACCGGAACACATTGTCGGGGTTGTGTATTCGAAGGATTTGTCGCGGCTGATGTACTTCAGGCCGAGACTGGCACGGGGACAATCGCATAATTCTCCTGGGTTTGTGGAATTGCGGTTGGCGCAGGTGATGCGCGATGTTCTGGTGGTTCCAGAAACAAAGACGGCGCTGGATTTGCTGAAGGAGTTCCAGCAACGGCGAAGACATCTGGCAATTGTGGTGGACGAGTTTGGTTCGACTGTGGGCCTGGTGACGGCTGAGGATGCGATTGAGCAGTTGACAGGCGAGATTGAGGATGAGTTCGATGACCCCGCACGGCCGTTGTTGTCGACGGAGTCTGGAGTGCTGGTAATGGATGGCGGCGTGAACCTGCGCGACCTTGAAACGCAGACGCAATGGGTTTTGCCGCGCGAAGGCGGAGTGGAGACGCTGGCGGGATTCATGCTGGTGCAACTGGGACATATTCCCGAGCGCGGAGAGAGTGTGGAGTATGACGGCCGGCGGTTGACGGTGCTGGAAATGGATGGCCGGCGGATCGCAAAAATAAGAGTGGAACCGATTGAAGGCGAGCGTACGGGCTCAGAGGACGCGGACGAGCCGAAGGACGCTGGGCCATCCGAGAGCGACTGATCTGCCGCGAATATGCCTGTTGTGTAACCCGTTTATTGGGGTCATGATGTATGCGTTTCCGATTGAATCGTGAGACAGCAGGGAAGGTGTGTCGTGAAGGGCTGGAGATTTATTCTGCCGGCGATTGCAATAGCCATCGTCGTAATTTCTTGCCAGGCAAAGGACAAGAAAAAACATTCTGTGCCGGCGGTACTGGGAACCGCGCGTTACGTCTACGTGGAAGCGATGGATGGGGAAGAGTTTGACCCGAATCTTTTGCCGGAAGATCGGCAGGCGATTGAGAACGTGTGGCACGCCCTGCAAAAGTGGCATCGCTATATATTGACGATGAATCGGCAGGAAGCCGAACTGCTCTTTATTGTGCGCAAGGGCAGAGTAGCGTCCATGAAAGGGATGGTAGGCACTGGCGGAATGGGGCGACCGCGACCTGTTGGACCGGGATCGGGACCTTACCCAGGCGGAACTGCTGTGGGCGGTGGCGGAGAGGTAGGCCCACCCAATGACATTCTGGAAGTGAAGTTGATGGCTCCGGGAGGAGAGCCAGGAGCCCAGATTTGGATGCGTTCCGAACAGGATGGACTGGATGCACCCGATGTGACCCTTGTGCATGAGCTGCAAGTTGCAGTCGATCGGGATTATCCACCGGAGCCGCCAAAAAAACCTTAACAAGACGAAGTATTTGTAAAGCGAGAAACCAATTTGCACAAAATATTGTGCAACTAAGCTCCTGAAGACAGTGGAGATGGGCGTGCTTCCGAGCCGCACTGAATTAAAAAAGTCTGAGGTCGTCGATCATTGGCGCGTTACCGAGCAACACATGCTAAAAGTAACGTACTTTTGGGATTCGTACTCCACAAAAGTGTTACTTAACCATGTTCCCTTCGTGTTATTCTTCCGGCCTGGAGGGAGCAATGAAGAAGGAAACTTACAAGGCAGCATGTGACCAGGCGCGCAATGAGCTTCGCGATATTGTGAGCGAAATGGAAAGCCTGCGGTCACGCAAAGAGCAGATTGAACGGATGATTTCCGTTCTCGAACCACTTTCAGGACCGGATGATGGTCTTTCCGCGCAGTTTGACCGTGCCATGGAGCGTCGGTATGAGCCTGCACCAATGGCGGATGTACGGGAATTTGCGCGTCCCCGCTCTGAAGAGAGCCGTGTGGAAAACCAACCAGCCATTGAAGTTCCAGTGATGGCCGAACCTCAGCGGATGGAAGAGCCGGTTCAAGAACAGCAGGTTTCTTATTCGTCAGGAGAGCCTGTTGCCGTGATGGCGGAGGGCGAGCCTGAGGAAGCTATGCCACAAGGTGAGGATCCGAATTCTGATCCGATCAAGCGCCGGATTGCGAATGCGCTTCGTCATCGTGCCGTGCTTCGCGACAACCGTGAATTCAACCAAGCGTTCACTGGCGGCATCACTCGCTGGTAAGAATCTGAAAATAAACCCTTTCTGGGTTGAATCAGCTTCCTCCAAGGGACTGAAAGGCCGGCAATGGACCCGAGAATCCAATGCCGGCTTTGTTTTGCCAACTAAACCGAAAGTGGAGCCCTGAAGGACAGTCACCTATGACCACTCAACGGTCACCATCCATTCAGGTGCCAACGATCGTTACAAATTAGGCGACTGTGAAGTAAGTGTTCGGTTGGAGTGATGGAAGTAACTCTCCAATGGGAACTTTGAGCTGAGAAATTGCTAATAGGGGTATTTTGTTCCGTGCTAGACTACGCCCCTGGGAGAGAGCATGAGACAAGAGGCATATCGCGTTGCTTTCGAAGAAGCCAACTGGGAGTTGAAGGATATCGTCGGTCAGTTCGATCTCCTCGATGCCCGGAAGGGTCAGATCGAAAAAGTTGTGAACGTTCTCAAGCCGTTTGTGAGCTTCAGTGCCCCGAGCGCTGGCGGTGAGCAAGGTTTGGGCGAGTCATCTGCAGATAATTTCCAACAGCGTTTTGATACTGGCGCCAGCCGAGAAGGCAAAGGCTACTACAGCCCTCAGGCGCGTGCCATGCGGCAGGAAGCCTATCGCGTGGCATATGACGAAGCGAACTCCGAACTGAAGGAGTTTGTGCTGAAGTTTGAACAGCTGCGCTTCCGTAAAGAACAGATTGAGCGTCTCGTGGATTCTCTTCGGCCTTTGATGGGACAGGCATCACCCGTGGCAGTGATGGAGCCGTCTGCCTCTCAGGTAGTCGCAAACGTAAACCAGCGTGTTGAGACGCCGGTAGCCGCGCCGACTCAGCCAGAGCCTGCCGTTGAGGAAACTGTGAGCGTTCCCGAGGAATCTGCCGATCCATTCCAGCGCCGTGGCGACTCTCCGGTTCCGGTTGGGTCCGTGTCGAAGGATCTTCGCGATTACAGCCGCTTATTCAGCAGCAGCCTGCACCGCCGCTAGTCGGCTTGCGCAGATCGGGCAATCGAACCAAACAAGAGGGCATGCGATTCGAGTTGACGATTCAACTCATCAATTGCCCTTTTTTGTTGTCCGCGGAGATTGCAGGTTTCCTTTCAGCATCGGCGATGCGAACCTTTATTGTAAGAAGCGGGTCCATGAAACAAATTCTCGGCCGACTCGCGATTACACTCCCGGTCATCTGGCTGGTGGTATCTCTTGTTTTCCTGCTGATCCATATCGTTCCGGGCGATCCAGTGCAGATGATGCTTGGCGATGGCGCGACTCCGGCCGACATCGGTGTATTGAGGCATCGATATCATCTGGATCTTCCACTCCATACGCAATACGTGCTTTATTGGGACGGCGTACTGCACGGCGATCTGGGGCAATCGATTCGGCTTCACGACAGTGTGTCGCATCTCATCGTGCAGCGATATCCTTACACTCTTGCACTTACACTCGCGTCGTTGCTGGTGGCGCTTGCGCTTGCGTTGCCAGCGGGTATGCTTGCGGCGGTTAGACGAGGGCGATGGGTGGATCAAGCGCTCTCGGTGGTGAGTTTGTTTGGGCTTTCCGTGCCGGGCATCGCGTTGGGGCCAGTGCTGATTCTCGTGTTCGCAATTCTGTTGGGTTGGTTGCCGGTCTCAGGAGCAAACGCCGGTGGCGGTGGGATCGAGTGGCAGTATCTGATTTTGCCTGCAATTACGATGGGCGCGTCGATGGCGGCAATTCTGACGCGAATGGTGCGTACGGCAATGCTGGAAGAGCTGGGTCAGGATTACATTCGCACTGCGCGCGCAAAAGGATTGAGTGAAACAGCAGTTGTGTTGAGACATGCACTGCCGAATGCTCTGGTGCCCATTGTGACGGTGGTGGGTTTGCAGTTTGGCGCACTGCTGGCCGGTGCAATTGTGACGGAGAAGATTTTCAGTTGGCCGGGGCTGGGGCGTCTTGTGGTGGATGCAATTTCGAATCGTGATTACGCACTGGTGCAGGGGTGCCTGTTGTCGATTGGATTGACCTATGTGCTGGTGAATCTACTGACGGACCTTGTGTATAGGTGGATTAATCCGCGCATGCGTGTTTGAGTGGGACTTTCCAAAGAGCTAAGCAGTGTTTGCCGCGCACAGTTGCGGCGAGGTGTACAGCGAACTAATCGAGCAGAGGAATAATGCGTGGCTCTACTGCCGCGGGAGTTATTTCGAGAAGTCCGAGCGTGACGGGCAAGTTGAAGCGGCGTGGGCCGCAGGAGCCGGGATTGAAGTAGAGCACGCCTTTTTGGTGACCAATGTGCGGCTGATGCGAGTGGCCGTAGAGGACGGCGGAGAATTTTGCTGCGGCAGGATCGAGTGAGAGCGCACCGATGTTGTGCAGAAGATAAACATAGTGACATTCGAAGAGAAGAACGTCGGTCTCCGGCAGCTTTGCAGGAGTGCCGGATAGATCGATATTGCCGCGTACTGCATGGACGGGCGCAATGCGCTCCAGCTCAGCCAGGATGGAGTCGTTTCCGACGTCGCCCAGGTGAAGAATGTATTCGACGCCGACAAGCGCGGGCGCGACTTCAGGACGAAGCAAACCGTGCGTGTCGCTGACAACCCCGATCAACATTAGTCAGAGGAGAAGAGCGAAGTCCAACGGCTCTTCGATTTTTTGGTTTCGCCAGACTTGAAAGGATTCGCCATCAGCATAGTTTCTGTACCGGTTTTAGGATCTTCCATGGCGATGAAATACTCATCGTTCCAGTTTCCCTGCCAGCGCCAGTTCTTGGTGATGTGGGCGTGCATGGCCTCCAGATATGTGCCTGCGTGCTCGGCCGAGAGCTCCAGATGACATAGCGGACAGCGCGGCAGGGCGGCCCGTCGAAAGCTGCCACCACAATTGCAAGGAGCCAGGTATGGTTCCCAAGATGCGTCGATTTTTTGATGCATGAGATTGCTGGGAGGCAGAAGCGCCATGCGTGGATCGTGGTATTCGATGGTTGCGACTGAGCCGCATGCGTCGCAGTATGCATACGAGCATTCACCCAGCTCTGCGTTCCAGAGCGAGTAGTTGAAATGCTCGTGACAATGTTCGCAATCGCCTTTGTGAAGGAGTTGCATGTGCTCATCATAATCCGAGTTGCATGCGAATGCGTGGATCAAGTCGATCGCGAAGAGCATCTCCAAGGAGATTGAAGCCGAGGACGGAACTAGCGACGGCAATGGCTGGGAAGATGACAAGGTGAGGCGAGTCAAAAAGGTGGAGGCGAGCGTCGTTAATCATAGAACCCCAACTAGGTGCGGGGGCGGGCACTCCGAGGCCGAGAAAAGATAGAGTGGCTTCCGCAAGAATGACGCCAGCCATGCCAATTGCGGCTTGTACAAGCACGGGCTGAACAATGTTGGGAAGAATGTGGCGCAAGAAGATGTGCAACCCGCCGCCTCCAAGCGCACGAGCCGCGTCGACATAATCTCGGTCCCGGACAGACAGCACTTGTGCGCGGACCAGACGTGCATAGCCTGCCCATCCGCCGATGGCCAAGGCGAGAATCAAGTTGGTAAACCCAGGGCCAAGAAACGCTGCGAACGCGATGGCGAGAAGTATCCCAGGCAGCGCTAGAAAGGTGTTCATGACGAAGGTGGTGAGTGCAGAGTCAATCCAGCCACCCCAGTAGCCAGCGAAGCCACCGATGGAAATGCCAAGTATGAGCGATACCACGACAACGCTGACGGAGATGGTGAGCGAGAGGCGTGCGCCGTAGACGACACGTGAAAATGTGTCACGGCCAAGCTCGTCTGTACCGGCGATGTGCGCGTGCGATGGTCCCTGAAGTCGATGCGTGAGATCGATTGTGTTTGGGTTATCGGGTGCGATCCATGGTGCAAAGATGCCGGCGAGAATGAACAACGACAGGAGTACTACTCCTATCACAGCGAGCGGCTGACGACGCAGCCACGCAAAATTTCCAAGCGCCGGGGTAACCATGGACAAGGAAAGAATACCGCGACAGCATGCAGTAAGCTGGGTCTAAACGAGTATGAACGGAATCATGAAGCATTCTTTTCTGGTTTTGTCGGCGACGGCGGTTGCTCTTTTGGTGGCGCCGATTGTGGCACGCGCACAGCGTGTGGAGGCACAACTTGTGCCGGGTGGCGGCGAGCAACTAATGGCATTGGCGAATCGCGCGCGCGCGGAAAATGGTGCAGGGCCATTACGTTGGGACCCGCAGCTGGCCGAGGCCGCACGGAGACATACGTTGCTGATGGCACAGGAAGGACCGATAGCACATCGCTATGGAGGTGAGGACGGATTGTCTGACCGTGCGGGGAAAGCCGGCGCGCACTTCAGCCTGATTGAAGAGAACGTTGCAGTTGGACCTTCACCCGCGCAAATTCATGACATGTGGATGCATTCACCGGGACATCGCTCGAATCTGCTGAATCCGGAAGTGAACCGAGTGGGAATTGCTGTGGTGCGGGCACGTGGTGTGCTCTATGCAACTGCGGATTACTCACGCGCAGTTCAGCAACTTTCACGAACCGATATTGAAAGGCGGATCGAGGATTTGATTCGTGTGAGTGGGCTTTCCATCTATCAAGGTGAAGCCTCCGCGCGCGCGGCCTGTATGACGAACAGTGGAATGCCGACCTCACATGGAGGCCGGCAGGCAATGTTTGTGATGCGCTGGCAGAGCGGATCGCTGGACGAATTGCCGGAAGCACTGCGCAAACGCTTGACGAGCGGTCAATATAGAATGGCCGCGGTGGGCAGTTGTCCCGCGCAAGGTGTGCAGGGCGACTTCAGTGCATATAGAGTAGCGGTGCTTTTGTATCAATAAGACGGCAACTCAGCCGAAGTCACGATGTTTCTTCCAGAGAACGGACCAGGGATCGCGCGGCGGGCCGCAGAGGAAGATGTCCGGATGGTAATCGCTCTCCTCGTTGTGAATTCCTTCCGGATTGCCGTTGTGTCCGGCCCAGCGGCAGCCTGTGAAGATGGAATCCGCCTCTTTCTCCGATAGTCCGACAACAATCAGCGTAGTGGGGGGCGAAGTAGGATAGCCGCGAAGCCAGGCAGTATTCGTGGTGCTGATGGGCGCCGGCAGGTGATAGGCAGGTCCGAGCAATTCGAGCGAGCCTGCTTCACCATAGTTGCCAACCGTGATGCCGAGATGTGCCTGCTGCTCGGGCGTAAGTGTGTCGCGAATTCCTGCGACTGTGCGCACAAGCTCATGCCAGCCGAATTCCTCGCGCAGATCGCCGTTGCGCTTGAGCGCGAAGTCACGCATCGGACCAGAAGAGGCGAATGGAACAAGGATGGCTGCGGCATAGGCGCCGAAGAGCGCGACGCCAACGTAGAGCGCAGTTTGCACAGTACGGCGCTGCCAGGCTTTAATGTGCGCGAGCCAGCGCTCGCAGACGACCGAGCCCATGGCCACCGCCATGGGATAGAGAGGTGCTACGTAATAGAAGCGTCCTTTGCCCAAACAGAAGAGGGCAAAGGTGACCGCAAACATCCAGCCGAACATGCGGTAGCGCGTGGACCGGAAAAAGGCAACGAGGCCAACGATGGCAAGTGGCGCGGCAGCTGCATTTACGTTCATATAGAGTTGATTGCGCAAGAAGTCGGCACCTCGGCCGAGTCTCAAATCGCGCTGATGAATGCTCTGCAGAAACGTGTAGCTGATGAAGTCGTGATGAATGAGCCAGAGTAGATTGGGCAGGAAGATGAGAAAGCCGACGGCTGCGCCCGCGTAAAACCAGCCTGACTTAAGTGAGCGGCGCGCAGAAGACAGGATGAGGCCGGTAAGTATGCCCGCGATGAAGAAGGCGATGGAGTACTTGGTCTGCATGCCGAGACCAAGCGTGATTCCAATGGCGATCCACCAGCGCTGATTCTCAGTCTTGAGCAGGCGAACTATGAAGTAGGCTGCGAGCACCCACCATAAGAAATCGAAGCTTGTGTACTGAAACTCCGTCGCGTTGAAGATGGGCAGTGGCGAAAGCCCTACGCAGATGAGAGTGACGACCTGTGCCCAGCGATTGCCGCCAAGCTCCTTTGCCATAAGACCGGAGACGACAAGCGCAATGGACTGCGCGATGACGGAAAACATGCGCAGACCAACGAGAGACAGACCGAAGAGCGAAAGCCCAATACGCTCGAGAAACGGATCGAGTGGAGGGAAGGGGACAAATCCCCAGTCGAGGTGACGCGCCTCGGAAAGAAACTGCCACTCGTCGCGATGAAAGCCGTACCTTCCGTTGGTGGCGATGTGGATAAGCGCGAAGACAGTGGCGAGTGCAGTGAGAATGAATAGGTTAGAACGGAATGGCGAATTGTCGGTCGCACGGAAGTCAGCGGATTGCATGATTTCTCCGGCAGGGAAGTGAGCGTGCCTGTTGAGATTACGCAGGCGCGTTGGCTTCAGTTCCCGACTCGCGTTCATGCGGCTGCGGGACGCGCACCCAAGCCATGCCGGCGGCGATGGCGGCTTCAACGCCCATGTCTGTGTCTTCAAAGACGAGGCAGTGCTCAGGCGCAATACCAAGGCGCTCGGCGGCAAGAAGGAAGCAGTCAGGCGCCGGTTTCCCAAGTGCGTAGTCTTCGGCGCAGACTAGAGTCTCGAAGCGGTCGAGCAGGCCGACCGTGGTAAGCGAGTTGGTGACGGAGTTACGGCGGCTGCCTGAGGAGACTGCGAGCGGAATGCGGCCGTGTTGCAGGTGAATGTGCTCAACAACCTCAGGGATGGCCTGAAGATTGGGGAGTTGCTGGTGGTAGAGAGTCTCCTTGCGTGTGGCAAGCTCATCGACAGGCATGGCGAGATTGTGCTCTGCATTGAGCGACAGAATAATGTCGCGTGCGGGGCGTCCTCCCCAGGAGTAGAAGATTTTTTCCGGGAAGGGGCAGTTCCACTCGGCCAGCGCGGTTTTCCACGCAATATAGTGCAGGGGCATGGAGTCGACGATAGTGCCGTCGCAATCAAAAAGGTAAGCGCGAAAATCGCCGGTGGGAATGGTGAGCTTCATGAAAGGCAGGGTTCTCCTTAGGTACGTTTGATTTAGTTGGAGCCGATATGAGAGCAGCTATTAAAAGCAATCATGAACGCGAATGAGCGACGTCTTCCGATTCTTTCACCGGTTCGGTGCAGCCGCCTTCGCCGGGCTTCGTGGGTTCCATACGGAGCGCGTTGTTGAAGCGATTGAAGTAGTTGAAGAGGCCAATAGCGCAGAGCAGCTCGACGATTTCGCCTTCACTGTAATGGTTCTTCAGCCCTTCAAATTGCTCGTCACTGACGGCATGTGGATCGACGGTGACGGTTTCCGCAAGCTGAAGCGCAGCTTTTTCCGCAGCGGTAAAGTCCCCACGATTGGGCCAATCAGCGAGATGCTCAAGTTGCTCGT